>JABFRG010000080.1 GCA_013141295.1 Polyangiaceae bacterium | reverse complement strand
GGATTCGTCGTGGGCACGCGTGGCCGGCCGACAGCGCGCGCGCACCGGCCCCCAGTAGCCGCCCTTGAGCACCGACGCGTACCCTTCGGTGCGCACCGTCTTGGTCCATTCGTCCACGTTGCCGGTGAGGTCGTAAACGCCGAAGGGGCTCTTGCACTTCGGGTGCGATCCCGAAGGGCGCCCCTGCCAGAGACGGTCGAGCTCGGCCCGTGCCTGATCGCCGTCGCGTGGGGAGAGCGCACCTTCGGCGAAGGGGCGCCAGGGCTGATCGACCACGCAGGCCTCGGCGTCGCGCACGTAGCCGGTGGGGTAGGGCATGGCCTCTTCGCCCTCGCACGCGAAGGTCCACTCGGTCTCGGTGCAGAGGCGCTTGCTCGACGCCTTGCAGAGGGCCGCGGCTTCCGTGTAGGTTACAACGATGACCGGGTTCTGCCCCATCACGTTGGGGTATTCGAAGCGGTCCATGCAGTAGCGCATGTCGCGGGTGGGGAGCTTGGCCGACAGGTCGAGCCAGGCGGTGCGATCGAACTCGGCGCAGCGGGCGGGAAAGTCGCGGCTGATCCAGTTCGTGCACGTCTTGTTCTGAAGCCCTTCGATCTCGCCGCTGCGATCGGTGCCGAAGGAATCCAGGCGATGCTTGCCCTTGATCTCCACCATGCCTGGCGCGCAGGCTCCGCGATTGCGTTCCCGGTCGTCGGTGACGCGCGTCTCTTCCGGGGCATCGGAGGTCTGCGCCTGCCAGTGCTTCTTGTCGATGCTCTTCCACTGGTAGCGGTTGGCCTCGCTCTTGAGCTGCATGGTTCGGGCGAACCGATCGATGGCGTCGCCCTCGCCTTCGCGGAGGTGGAGCCACACCGCGCTCCCCGCGATGCCGAGGCCCAGCAGCGACACCAGGCCGAAGGCCACCGTGCGCTTCACGCCCTTGATGGGCGGTCTCTTGCCGGTTCGGTTGCTGGGCATGGATGGGGATGGACGGACGAGCCGCCTTCGATCTTCAAGATACACGAAAGAGGCGCTACTGAACGCTCCACCATGCCCTTCGCCCTCGATCCGGACGACGTTCGGCGCGCGTTTTCCATCCTGGGTGAACGCCTGGCCACGCTCGACGCGCGGGTGGACGGCCTCCCGATTTCGCCGGGCGGGGGCGTGCCCGGCCCGGATCGGACGGGCGCCGTCCCCCTGGCGGTGGATATTCCCCAGGATCCGCCCCGCGCGCTGGGCGCCGAGGGGCCGCTCACGGCGCTCCTCGACCCCACCATGGCGGAGCTCGACCGGGGGATGATCCAGGTCACGGCGCGGCGCTACTTCGGACTCTTCAATCCGGCACCCACCGCCGCCAGCGCCCTCGCCGACGCCCTGGTGGCCGCCTACAATCCCCAGCTCGCGACCACCCAGAGCGCTCCCTACCTGGTGGCGGCGGAGACGGCGATCCTCGACGCCATGGCCGAGCGGCTGCGCATGCCGGGCGCCGAAGGAACGTTCACGTCCGGCGGCGCGGAGGCCAACGCGTCGGCGCTGGTGCTGGCGCTCCAGCGGGCGTTTCCGGATCTTCGCAAGAAGGGTCTGCGCGGCGTGGACGCCGACCCGCGCGTGTACGTCTCCACCGAAGGGCACGACACCTTCGCGAAGGCGGTGGTGGCCCACGGGCTCGGAGAGGACGCGCTCCGGCCGGTAGCCGCCGACGGTGCCCAGCGCATGCGACCCGAGGCCCTGAGCGCCGCCATGGTGGAGGACATCCGCGCGGGCCGCCGGCCGGTGCTGGTGGTCGGGACCCTGGGAACCACCACCTCCGGCGCCATCGATCCCTTGGCGATCCTCGGGCGCATGGCGCGCAAGCATGGCGCTTGGTTCCACGTGGACGCGGCCTACGGGGGCATCCTCGGGCTCACGCCCGAAGGCGCGCCCTACCTCACCGGCCTCGAGGCGGCCGACTCCATCACCTGCGACGCCCACAAGATCCTCCACGCGCCCATGGCCGCGGGCATGCTCCTGGTGAAGCACCGGGGACTCTTGGGCGAGGCGTTCCGGGTGCCCGCCAGCTACATGCCCCGGCGGAGCAGCGACGACCCGTTCTCGCGGTCGCTCCAGTGGTCACGCCGGAGCATGGGGCTCAAGGTGCTCTTGCCGCTCCAGCTCTTCGGGTGGGAAGGCTTTCGGGAGATCACCGAGGGCCTCTTCGCGCTCGGTCGCGCGCTGCGGGCGGGGCTCACGGCGGCGGGGCTCACGGTGGTGAACGACACGCCCTTGCCGATTGCGTGTATTACGCATGCAAAAGGAGGCCCCGGGCTCGAAGCCATGCGGCGCTCGGCGCTGGTGCGCGCCAACGCGTGGACGAGCCTCGGCCGCCTTTCGAGCGGTACCCGCGTCCTCCGCGCCTGCGTCACCAATCACCGGACCGATGCGAGCGACGTGGCGGCCCTGGTGGAGGCGCTTCGGGAAGGCCACGACGAGGCGCTCGCAGAGAGCGGAGCCTGATCAGAGCTCGTGCTCCCGGGGATCGTGGAGGTAGTGCTGGGTCACGTCGTCGCCGCAGCGCCGCTCCACGAACTGTTCTCCGGTGGGCAGGGCGTGCTTGGCGTAGGAGCACGCAGGACGGGCGCGGAGGGCAGCCGGCGGGTTCTTCACGATGGCCACGCTACCGCACGTGATCGCCAGGCCCGCCACCGCCACGAAGACGTGACCCCAGATGCTCCCGCGCAGATGACGCCGGAAGCGCTCGAGCTCGTGGGCGTCGTCGGGCAAGGGGGCAGGGGGAGAGGCTTGCCGGTAGGGCATGGAAGGGCGGACAATCCTCCGCCCTCGAAGTTCCGACGTCTCAGGCCAGGACCCGGAGCGACCCCTTGACCACGCCGTAGCCGGCTTCCGTGCGAAGCTCGGGAAAGACGGCGATGGGCGTACGCTTGCCGGCGACGAGATCGCGGTAGACGCCCACCAGCCGTCGCACGTCGTCCGGCGTTTCGCGCACCACTTCCAGGCGGAAGCGCGCGACCCCGCGGGCCACCAGCGCCGGTACCAAGCTGGCCGCGCTCTGGGCCCGGGCGTGGAACACCGTGTTGCGGCACCCCACGTCGGCCTCCACCGGGTGGTCCATCCCGGCGCGATCGCGCAGGCTCAGCTGATGCCGATCGCAGGGCCGCCCGCAGGTGCGGTGGTCCTTGCCGGTGGAGAGCAGCGCCGCGAAGACGCAGTGCTCCATGTGGAAGAGCGGCATCGGATGGTGCACCACCACCTCGGCGCGGGTGGCGAGCTCGGCGTCGTCGAGGAGGGCCAGGAGCTGCGCGCCATCGAGATCGAACGAAGGCGTGAACACCGAGACCCCGCGCCCCAGCACCTCGCGCGCGGCGATGCGATTGGTGACGTTGAGGGAGAAGTCGCCGATGGCTTCGAAGGGCGACGCTTCGGCGCGATGGCTCGCCTCGTACAGCGCGCCCAGGCCGCGCACC
>JABFRG010000278.1 GCA_013141295.1 Polyangiaceae bacterium | reverse complement strand
TCCCGGCAGCGTGCGCGGCGGGGCCATGGCGCCGGGCAGCGTGCGCGGTGGTTCCATGGCGCCGGGCAGCGTGCGGTCCATGCCACCCGCGCCGGAGTCGTCGCCGCCCAGCAGTCGCGGTGGCTCGCTGAGCCCCGGCGAAGAGCTGTGGATGAAGGAGATCCTCGCGCGCGCCAAGTCGATCCTCACCGAGGACTACTTCCAGATGCTGGGGATCGAGCGCTCCGCCGACGCCTCCGCGGTCGATCGCGCGTACCTCACGCTCGCCAAGAAATGGCACCCGGACCGGGTTCCGCTGAAGCTCGAGCGCGTGAAGGGCGAGTGCACCCGCGTCTTCGCGCACATCAGCGAAGCCCACCAGACGCTCATGGATCCCAAGCGCCGCGAGCAGTACCTCGCCGTGCTCAAAGACGGCGGCGGCACGCCGGAGGCGCAGAAGCAGGTGCAGTCGGCGCTCGAGGCCATCACGCACTTCCAGAAGGCCGAGGTCTTCTTCAAGATCCGCGACTACGCCCAGGCCGAGGCCTTCGCGCGCAAGGCGCTCGCCGCCGATCCCGGGCAGTCGGAGTACATCGCGTTCGTCGCCTGGATCGAGGCCATGAAGCCGGAGAACCAGCCAGTGGAGCCCACCCGTCGCTTCATCGAGACCCTGGGCGAGGCCATCAAGGCGAACCCCAACAGCGAGCGCGCCTACTTCTATCGCGGCATGCTCAACAAGCGCATCGACCAGCACGCGGCGGCCATCAAGGACTTCAAGCGCGTGGCGGATCTCAACCCGAACCACGTCGACGCGGCTCGCGAAGTGCGTCTGCACTACATGCGCTCGGGCCCGTCGAGCCCGCCCAAGGACGCCTCCATCGGCGGCCTCTTCGGAAAGTTCTTCAAGAAGTAGGGCGTCGCCGCTTGCGCCACCAGATAGCGAGCCCGGCGGCCACCAGCACGCCTGCCAGCGCGGCCCACAGGTTGGTGTTTCCCCCGCTCGTGGGGGCCGGCGGCGTGAAGCCGGTATCGAGCTCCACCTGGCGATCGGTCACCGTGAGCACGCGCGCCTTGGACGCAGTCGGGCTCACCAGGCTCGCCGCGTGCCGATGCGCGTCGTCGAAGGTGGTCATGTATCGCGCGGTCACGGCCAGTCGCGCCGGTCGGGGCTTGCACGCGTAGCGCGCGCGGATCTCCAGCCCGTCGCCGCGCTCACCGAGGGTGGTGCCGACCAGCGTACCGGGGCACGCGGCGGCGTCGCCGAAGACGTCCACCGCGTCGTGGACGAAACCCTCGAAGTCCCCCTTGTGGGCTTGGACCTCGGCGGCGTCCATCAGGCCGTCGCCGTCGCGATCGATCGGCATCAGGCGCGCCAGATCGCGCACCGAGAGGGAGATCTCCGCTTCCACCACGCCGCTCTCGGCCAGCGTGAACGTGCTCTTGGAGATGCCCACGGTGTGCGCCGCAGCTTTTGCCGGGGCGAGCGCGAGCAGAGCCGCGAGAAGGGGCGTCGTGGCCGCCCGGCGCATGGTAAACCTCACACCCGTGGAGTCTAGCGCGGCCTCTGCGCCGAGAGTGAATACCGACGTTTTCGACGGGCCGCGGCCCCTCGCCGACGTGCTCGCCGACTATCGCGCGAACGGCTGGGCTCGGGTGGGACGCCTGTGCAGCGAGCCCGAGCTCGAAGCGCTTCGGGCGCGCATCGACGCCATCATGATGGGCGAGATCGTTTACCCTGGGATGTTCTTCCAGCGCGACACCGACAACGGCAGCTACGACGATCTCTCCTTCGGCAAGGGCTACGAAGGGCCCACGCTGCGCTATCGCAAGGTCGAGAAGCTGGAGATGGATCCGCTCTTCTTGCGCTGGATCGAGGACCCGCGCTTCTACGCCATCGCGCGCGAGGCGGTGGGCCCGGAGCTCACCCTGTACCGGGCGCTGGTGTTCAACAAGGCCGCCGAGACCGGCGGCAGCTACCTGCCCTGGCACCAGGATGGCGGCCGCTTCTGGGGGCTCGATCGCGATCCCACCCTGCAGATCTGGACGGCGCTGGACGACGCGCCGGAGAACGGCGGCTGCATCGAGGTGCTCCCCGGGAGCCACCTGCGCGGCCTCGCCACGCCGCTCGGCGGAGTGGTCCCCAAGCACCTGCTCGAGGAGCATCGGGCCGAAGAACGCGCCCTGCGCATTCCCGCGCGCGCCGGCGAAGTGCTCCTCATCCACAACATGCTCTGGCACCGCTCGGTGCGCAGCACCACCGGCAAGCCGCGCCGCGCACTCACTGCATGCTACATGGACGCCGCGACGCGCTGCCTCCGCACCAAGCGCACTCCGCGGGTGTTCTTCCCGCTCTTTCGCGACCTCTCGTTGACGTCGGCGCGCGAAACCACGTAGCCTCGTCGCATGATTCGTCGCGCGAGGATCTCTCCCCGCGAGCGCCCGTGCCCTTGTGCGGAGCCCGCTGGCCGCGACGCCGACTGCGTGTGACCTTCCACTACCGGTGAGTAACGACGTGTCGCGGTTTGCCCCGCTCTTCGACGCCCTGGCCAAGACATCTGCCGACGAGCTCCGCCTGCTCGTGGGCGAGCGCATCTACATCATGCGCAAAGGTACTCGCCAGGACATCGGCAAAGAGCCCCTCAAGTTCACGAACATCGACCCCTTGGCGGCGGAGCTGCTCTCGCCGGAAGAAGTCCGCGGTCTCAAGGACACGCCCAAGACCTGCCGCGTCGACCACGCAACCGGCTCCTACTTCGTCACGTTCGGTCGCAACGCCGAGGGCACCACCGTGGCCATTCGCCCGGAGGCCAAGGGTCCTGCGCTCGCAGTGGGCCAGGAGAAAGCCGCCGTGGCCGCGCCTCCCGCCGCGCCCGCAGGCATCGCTTCGCCGCCGCCCCAAGCCCCATCGGGCGTTCCGGTTCCTGCCGCTTCGGCCACGCGCGCGATTCCCCCGGAGCCCGACTCGTCCTCGCGCATCGAGCTCGATACGTCGTTCGTGAAGCCCAAGGCACCGCCGCCGCCGGCGCCCACGCTGGCGGGGCCTTCGGTCGAGCCGCGGGCTCCGGAACCGAGCCGCGTGGAGATCACCGACCACATGCGCAACCCCGCGAGCGGCGACCGCGGCAATGCGCGCCTCGGGCCGCAAGCCATCGACGAGATCCTGCGCGACATGATCGCCCGCAAGGCCTCCGACTTGCACCTCTCGGCCGACGTGCACCCGGTCATGCGCGTGCACGGCGAGATGCATTTTCTCACCGAGCGCCCGTCGCTCTCGTCGTCCGACATCGCGGCGTTGCTCCTCCCCATCTTCACCTCCAAGGCGCGGGAAGACTTCGAAGAGAAGAACGACGCCGACTTCGCCTACGAGGTCCCCGGGCTCGCGCGCTTCCGCGTGAACGTGTTCCGCGACCGCAAGGGCATGGGCGCGGTGCTCCGGCAGATTCCCATCGAGATCATCCCCGCCGAGAAGCTGGGGCTCCCCAAGGCGGTGCTCGACCTCTGCTACCTCTCCAAGGGCCTGGTGGTCGTCACCGGCCCCACCGGCTCCGGCAAATCGACCACGCTCGCGTCGATGATCGACTTCATCAACAAGAACCGAAGCGATCACATCATCACCATCGAAGATCCGGTGGAGTTCGTTCACCCGAACATCAAGTGCCTCATCAACCAGCGCGAGATCGGGCAGCACACCAAGTCGTTCAAGAACGCCCTGCGCGCCGCCCTGCGCGAGGACCCGGACATCGTGCTGGTGGGCGAAATGCGCGATCTCGAGACCATCTCCATCGCCATCGAGACGGCGGAAACCGGTCACCTGGTCTTCGGCACGCTCCACACGACGACTGCGGTTTCCACCGTCGACCGCATCATCGATCAGTTTCCCACCGATCAGCAGGAGCAGGTCCGCGTCATGCTCTCGGAGTCGCTCCGCGGCGTGGTGGCCCAGGTGCTCTGCAAGAAGATCGGCGGCGGCCGAGTGGCCGCGCTCGAGGTGCTCCTGGGGAGCAGCGCCGTCTCCGCCCTCATTCGCGACGGCAAGACCTTCCAGCTCCCGAGCGTCATGCAAACGCAGAAGGGCGCCGGTATGGTCACCATGAACGACGCGCTCCTCACGCTGGTGCAGCAGAAGCAAGTCACCCCCCACGACGCCTTCGTGAAGTCCGTCGACAAGAGCGGCCTGCTGCTGATGTTCAAGAACAACGGCATCGCCCCGCCGGTGTAACGATCCCCTAGGGACACCCCCTAGTTGCAGGTCACCGGCGTTGCGTCGTCGAAGGTGTTCCCGGCGAACTTCACCCCGCTCGTTCCGTCGAAGGCGATGGACTTGATGCTTCCGCCGAAGCTGCACGGCGCCACCGTGTACGAGCCCTTCACGTACACGTTGTCGTGGACGTCGAGGACCACCTTGGAGCCCGCCACCGCATCGTAGAGCGCCGTGGTGACGTTGCCTCCCGCGAGCCGACTGTGGAACAGCGTGAGCGTCGTCCCCGCGCCCGCACCGTCGGCCCAAAATACCGCGGCGTTGCCGCGATCGGTGTCGTTGTCCGGGCGCGCGTCGATGCTCGAATGCTCGATGACGACGTTGCCCACCGCACCCGGGTCGTACCACTGCACCGCGTCGAGGTGGTCGCCCGGGTAGAAGCAGGTACGGTCGAGCAAGCTGTCGCGAATGACCACCGGGTCGGGCCCTCCGATGGCCAGCAGATCGTCGGCATTGTGCTGGATATGCACCCTCACCAGCGTGTAGCCGCTGTTGCCGTCGATGGCGCGAACGCCACCGTTGTTCCTGGCGGGGCATGCGTCGGGGCCGATGTCGACGTCGCGGAGGGTGAGCCCCTTGTGGCCGTTCATGATCACGTGTCCGACCACGCGCGTATTCGTGACCGTCACGTTGTCGTGCCGTATTTGCAGGTCGCCGGTGATGTACTTGCCGTCGATGGTCTCGCCGGCGGCGGAGGTCGGCATGCCGTCGATCTTGGTGAGCGGGTAGCCCGCAGGTGCTCCCGTGCACTTGGCGTCCGGCACCGCCGGCCACGCCGGACATGAGCGTGGTCCCACCGGCCCGCCGTCGGGGTCGACGGTGGAGTCGGCGCCCGCGTCGCCCTGGGCCGTCGCGTCGGCGGAGGCGCCACTCCCGGCGTCGGAAGTCGTCGCCGGACCATCGGAGCTGCAGGCCGAACCGAGCGCGCAGCTCGTCACCAGGATCGCGAGGCGCAGATTCATGAGCCCAGGATCCCAACCGCTACTCACGGTGTCAATCGGGCTAGCGGGAGTGCCAGAGGAAGAAACCGCCGGTGACCACCAGCGCGATGCCGAACACCCAGGAGGCCACGATGAGCGCCCAGGAAGGCGGGGCGAAGAGCTCTTCGTGGCCCAGGTCGGAGACGAAGAGCTCGCGCTCCTCGCCATCGGTCCGCTGGCGCAGGACGAGCTCGTCCTCCTCCTTCTCGACGCGCCCCAGCGCGTACACCGGATCGCCCACCGCGAGCCTCTCGAGGCGCACGCGGTAGGTGCCCGGATGCGCGAGCACGTGCTCCTTGCAGCGGGCCGCGAAGGCCTCGGGCACGTCGACCAGGTACTCGTCGATGTCCTCTTCGTCGAAGAGCTTGCTCAGCGACTTGCGACCGCGGCCCTCCAACAGGAGCTTGCAGCCGTCGACCACCACCCGCACGCGCTTGCCGTCGTCTTCCAGGTGGAAGTTGCCGCCGTACTGCTGGGCGAGGACCGGCATCCAATCGCGGATCCACTCTTCAAGGACGAGCTTCTGCCACACCGCGTCTTCGTTGGTGATGGCGGTCTTCAGGGGTGCGTCGCCGGCCGGGACCACCTTGCCGTGCGTGCGCACGTAGGCCGCTTCCGCGAGGTCGCAGATGCGCGTGGCCTTGGCAGCCGCCAGCTCTCTTCGCCTCCGCCTTCGCTTCTGCCCGTTGAGGGCTACGCCGATGAGGGCTGCGCCGATGGCCGCCGCGAAGAATGCTCCCAGAAACAGCAGGCCACCCATGGACGCCTCACACTTTCTCGGCGCGCGCGCTCCCCAGAAGGCCAGCCGGACGAACCAGGAGCACCACGATGAGCACGAGGAACGCCGGAATGTCGGTGCCCCCCGAGAAGCTGGTGAGCTTCAAGAGCTCGCCCAGTACGCCGATGAGCAGGCCGCCGAGCATGGCGCCGGTGATGCTGCCGATGCCGCCGAGCACCGCGGCCACGAAGGCGCGGGTGCCCACCACCAGACCCAGCGACGGATGCACCGGCGACTGGTCCAGGCAGAACAGCACCGAGCCCAGCGCCGCCAGCGAGGAGCCGAGGGCGAAGGTGGCGGAGATGACCCGCGAGGTGTTGATGCCCATGAGCCGGGCCGCCTCTTCGTTGGCCGAGAGCGCGCGCATGGCCTTGCCGAACCAGGTGCGCTTCACGATGAGCTCGAGCACCACCATGACCACCACCGCGGTGAGCAGGATGACCACCCGCGAGGTGCCCACCGAGAGCGGGCCCAGCGAGAGCGAGCCGGTGAGCAGCTGCGGATACGAGCGGTTGCGCGCGGTGAACATGAGCTGCGCCAGGTTCTGCAGGAGCACGCTCATGCCCAGCGCTGTCACCAGCGGCGTCACCCGCACCAGCGAGCTCTTGCCGCGGTTGCGCAGGGGCCGATACGCGATGCGCTCCACCAGCATGCCGATGAGCGCCGCCGCCACCATGGCCATGAGGGTGCCGCCCACGCCGGCCAGGAGCGGATGCTCGGTGCCGCCCAGCATGGTGATGAGGAAGAGCCCGATGAAGGCGCTCATCATGAAGATCTCGCTATGCGCGAAATTGATGAGCTTGAGGACGCCGTACACCATGGTGTAGCCGAGCGCGATGAGGGCGATCATCGCGCCCTGCGCCAGGCCCGTGATGAGGGCGTCCAGGACTCTCATTGCGCCATCAGCTGCGACGCGTACGTGAACTTCTTGCCCTTGATCTGCACGACCACGATGGGCTTGTTGGCGTTGTGGTCCTTGTCGATGGTCAAGGTCCCGGTGGCGCCGGCGAAGTCCTTGGTCTGCACCAGCGCGGTCTTCACCGCCTCGGGCGTGAGCTCGGTGGCGCGGCCCATGGCGTCGAAGAGCAGGCGCGCGGCGTCGTAGCCCTGGGCGCTGAGGCTCGAGGGCTCGTGGTTGTACTTGGCCTTGAACGACTTCAGGAACGCCTGGGAGTTGGGCCAGGGGACGTCGGGGGCGTAGTGGTTGGTGAAGTACGCGCCCTCGAGCGCTTCGCCGGCGCCCTCGATGAGGTCGCTGGAGTCCCAGCCGTCGCCGCCGATGAACATCGAACCGGGCATGCCCAGCTGCTTCGCCTGGCGGGCGATCTGCACCATATCGTTGTAATATACAGGCACGAAGATGACCTCGGGCTTGGAGGCCTTGAGGTCCGAGAGCAGGGTGGTGAACTGCGTCTCCTTCGACTGGTAGCCCTTCTCGACCACGATGGTCCCGCCCAGCTTCTGCAGGCTCTCCTTGAAGCTCTTGGCGAGGCCGGCGGAGTAGTTGTCCTGGGCCACGTAGAAGAGGCCGACGTTCTTCTTCTTCAGGGTGTCGAAGACGAAGCGGGCCGCCACGTCGCCCTGCTGGGCGTCGGTGAAGCAGGTGCGGAACACGTACTCGCGGTCCTTGGTGACCTCGACCGCGGTCGACGAGGGCGTCACCATCGGCACCTTCTTGGTGTTGGCGATGAGGCCGCCGGCGAGGGAGCGGCTGGAGGCCACTTCGCCCAGGATGGCGATGACCTTGTCGCGGTCGATGAGCTGCCGGACCTTGTTCGACGCCTCCTGCGAGGTGGACTTGTCGTCCTCGTAGATGACGTTGACCTTGCGGCCCTTGATGCCGCCCTTCTCGTTCACTTCCTGGCGCGCGAGCTCGATGCCGTCGCGGGTGTCGATGCCGAAGGTGGAGTCGGAGCCGGAGAGCGAAAGGTAAGCCCCAACGGGGATGTCGTTGGAGCTCTTGCTACAGCCAGTGCCCGTTGCGATCACGAGGGTGACGATGGCAAGGGCGCTTCCGAACAGGCGTCGCGAGACGGTCATGCAAGTACCTCCAGGTTTGGCGCCTTAGCACACCGCTGCGCCAAAACCGCGGGGCCAATGACAATATCGTGACGGACGTTCAGTCTTTCACACCTGCACCGTCGCCGAGTTTGCTTTCTCCGAGAAGATCGCTCAGGTAAGCGGCGATGGCATCGGCCCCAGCTCGCAGCACCCCGTCCAACAGAGGCGCGCGCATTCGCGCACGGCTCTACGACGAGGTGGGGCGCATCGAGAAGGAAGCGCCGTACAACATCTGCCTGGCCTACCCCTCGCCCTATGCGGCAGGGATGAGCTCGCTGGGGTACCAGCGCATTTACCGAGCGATTCTCGAGGCCGACGGGTTCGCCTGCGAGCGCGCGTTCCTCGACGACGAGGCCGAGGGGGAGCTCGGGCTCCAGGCGCTGCCCATCACCTACGAGTCGCAGCGGCCCTTCACGGCCTTCCCGGTGGTCGCCTTCAGCGTGGCCTACGAGCTGGAAATCGCCGGTTTCCTGCGCATGCTCGAGGCGGGGTCGATTCCGCCGCTCCGGGCCGACCGCGACGACCGCCACCCCTACGTCCTCGCCGGTGGGCCGCTCACCTTCTCGAATCCGCTGCCGCTCGCGCCCTTCACCGATGCCATCCTGATTGGCGAGTCGGAGGGGCTCATCATCGACGTCTTGAACGTGCTGCGCGAGGGCATGCCGCCGCACGCCACGCTGGCGGCGCTGGCGCAGATTCCCCACGTGTTCGTCCCGGAGCACCACGGCTCGATGCTGCCCACGGTGGCCAAGGCCGACGACGCGCTGATCCCGGCGTGGGCGCCCATTCGCACGCCGCACGCGGTGCTCTCCAACATGTTCCTGCTGGAGACCGAGCGCGGTTGCTCCCGCACCTGCACGTATTGCGTCATGCGCCGCTCGACCAACGGCGGCATGCGCATCGTGCCCATGGAGAAGATCCTCGGGCTCATCCCCGACGACGCCAAGCGCGTGGGGCTGGTGGGCGCGGCGGTGAGCGATCATCCGCGCATCGTGCAGATCGTCAACACCCTGGCCGACCAGGGCCGCGAGGTGGGCCTCTCGAGCCTTCGGCCCGACCGCCTGAGCGACGAGTTCGTGGGCGCCCTCAAGCGCGCCGGCACCCGCACCCTCACCACCGCCATGGACGGCCCCAGCGAGCGCCTCCGCGCGAGCCTGGAGCGCAAGGCCAAGGTGAAGCACCTGGAGCGCTGCGCCGAGAACGCGCGCAACCACCGGCTCGACCGGCTCAAGCTCTACCTGATGATCGGCCTGCCCACCGAGACCGAGGCCGACATCGACGAGTGCGTGCAGTTTACAGCCGAGCTCTCGCGCATCGTCCCCATCTCGCTGGGCATCGCGCCCTTCTGTGCCAAGCGCAACACGCCCATGGACGGCTTGCCCTTCGCCGGCATCGCCGAGGTGAACGATCGCCTCGACCGTCTGCGCCGCGGCCTCAAGGGTCGCGCCGACGTGCGCGCCACCAGCGCCCGCTGGGCCTGGGTCGAGTACGTGCTGGCCCAGGGCGGTGAGGCCGAGGGGCTCGCGGTGCTCGAAGCCATGCGCGCCGGCGCCGGTTTCGCCGCCTATCGCAAGGCCTTCGAGGCCATCGAGCGGACCCGCGATCGCGCCGTGCCGCGTCGCCGTCTGGCCATCGCGCCGGTGTAGCTCCAGCTCAGGGCGGAACTATCTCGAGCGGGTTCATGCACCAGAGACCGAAGACGACGAAGGAGAGCGACGCTACGACCGCGGCTCCGATGCTCACCTGCAGCGGCCATCCACGGACGCCCGGGACGCGCGTGCGCCGGACCATCACGATGGCGTTGTACACGGCATAGACTGCGGCGAAGAGCGTTGGCCCCAACATGCGCACGGGGACCCATTCGAGCGACCGGCTGGCCGCGGCGACGAAGAAGACCCCGACGGCCGCCACGCACGCGAACACGGCGCCGAGCCGCCCTTCGTGGATGTGGTGCGCGGAGAGGTTGCGCAGCGCCTCGGCGCGGGCGCGCGACGCGTGACACGCATCGCAGATACGTCCCTCACTCGCGAACATCCCGTCGTCGGGCCCCAGCGCAACGTTGCACGCAGCACATGCGTTCTTGGGACGTCGGGCCACGGCTCCGGGGATACCGGCGGAGACCGCGCGCGTCAAGACCGCGGTCGGCGCCCGCCCGTGCGTCGTCCCCATCTCGGGCAAGCTCATCGCTGATACTCTTGCAGCGTGAGCGCGTGGCACCCCATCGCGGAAGGATTCCCGAACGGCGTCGGCAGCGAAGGCGGCCAGGTACGCCTCGACGAGGAGCATCCGCTCGGGGCCCGCGTAACCCTGGAGGAGGGTGGTGCGACCGCGCCCTGGGCCATCACCTGCGGCATCTACGGCGCCATGTGCCACACCATCTTCCTCGGCTCCGAGGACGAGGGCCGAGCCGCGGTTGCGCGCGTGAAAGCGCACCTCGAAGCCATCCTCGCGATGAGCGGGGAGGCCGACGACGCGTTCTATGCGGCCATCACGAGGTTCGTCGACACGTTCTGACTGCTCCGCTATCGGGACGGCCGTTCGCGCGGCGCCTCGCCCCACCTACTTGCGGTTCTTCTTCATGTCCTCGAGCTTCTTCTCGACGTCGCGGCGCATCGGACCTACCTGCTCGATGATCTTCTCGACGAGCGGCGCTGGCATCTGATGCTTCTTCGCGATCCGGTCGACTTCGTACGGCTCGTTTCTGGAAACTCGGTCACGGTCGGCCTTTCCGACCTTCTTCTTATCATCGCTCATAGCGACCTTCCTTCCCGACGACTGGTTCCCTTGCCCGAAATGGGCGGCGGTAGATGCAGCCGGACCATGGACCCTGACTCCATTGGGGTGCGCGCGCAAATCCATCCCAGAGAATCTTCGGTTCAGAAGGTCGTCGCCCTCCTGTTCTCGAGCGCGGCGACGGCGAGCCTGGCCGCGACGCCTGCCCATCCGTCGCGCCGTCGCGGAGTCTAGGCTTCATACCGGCAGACACGTAGGGCGGAGCAACTCGTCCGGCCTCCTCGCTTCTTCGCCGGGTGCGCGCATGCGTCGGAGCGCGGGGACGCTCATAGGTGCTGCTCTGTCGTCAATCCGTCCGCTCGGCGCCGGGAACGCCGAAGAATTCTTCGATCATGCTCCGCAACGGGACGCGCGCGGTGTCACGAGCAGGCAGTTGCGATCGGCGGCGAACTCACGCAGCCAGATGTCACGCTTGGATGACTCTGCGTTCCAGTCGCAGTTCGACCAGCTTAGTTGTCCCGACGAGCTTGACGGAAAGCGCGTTACTGATGCTGGTCTGGCTCGACTGACCGCTTGGAACCGGAAAGCCCAGGTTGATTGGCGCCCGTGGTCAGCGATGGGGAGCACGCCACCGTACGCGGCTGCTACTCTCTCGCGTACATGTATTGCAGCCGTTGCAACCGTCCGCTCGTCGCTCGCTCTTGCGCGCACTGCGGGGTGACGGCGACGGTAGACGCTCGTCCGGTGACGCCGTGGCCCGCGCCTGTCGGTGGCCCCATGGTCCACGTACCCGCCCAACCTGCGCTACCTGCGACGGGGGCCGTCACGCGTCTGCGCCCGGTCGCGCCCAGCTTCTGGCGGATCCTGCCGTGGGTGCTCCTCGGTGGTTTCATCTTCTACCTGCTCGTCCCCGGCTTCGTCGGGTGGGGGGTATTCGCCCTCACCGAGAGCGTTGCAGTGGCATCCGTGGTTGCGGTTGCCCTCGCCCTGACCGTCGTGCTCGGGAGCACAGCACTCATCTACCGCGAAGCCCGCGCACACTTCGAGAAGGCCTCGCGGTTCGTGGCCCAGGGGATTCCCGTGCGCGGGCTCGTTCGGCGGTCCGTCTCGACCTATAGCCGTTACGGGCGCGGGACCGTGGAGGTGGAGATCGACCTCACGCGGCTCGACGAGGGGCACCTCTATCGGCAGGGCCCCGCTCCCGTTCTTCGGCGCCGATTCAACTGGTCCGGCCCGCTATCGCTGGTCAGTCGCATCGCCGCAGACTGGACCTGCGAACTGATCCTCGCGCCGAACGGCGACGAGGCGCTCTTCGAAACCATGTGGGACGCCGAAGGGCGCTGCTACATGCTCGCCGAGCAGAAGACGCTCGGGGTCGAGGCCACGTTCGTCAAGCTCGGGGAGTAGGGGCCCGACATGGTGCTCCTCGCGCCACGCGCGTCGGTGTATGACATAACCGTTGCATTATATAACGAACGCGCTATACGTTTGGGGTGCTCGACACCAACAAGATGGACGCGACGTTGCGAGCGCTCTCGGATCCGACGCGGCGGGCCATGCTCGCGCGGCTCGCGCAGGGCGAAGCGACGGTGAGCGAATTGGCAGAGCCGGTTGCGATCTCGCAGCCGGCCATCTCGCGACACGTCAAGGTGCTGCTGGAAGCGGGCCTCGTGGAGCAGAGCATCGATGGCGCAAGGCGCCCGTGCCGTCTCGCGGCGGGAGGCCTACGCGAGCTCGACGCCTATCTCGACATGCTCCGGCATGCGCTGGAGCGCAACTACGACCGACTCGACCGCCTTCTCCAGGCGCAGAAAGACAAGAGGAAGAAACACCCATGAGCAAGCTCACGCTGACCACCGAAGGCGAAACCTTCATCGTCGTGAAACGCCGCTTCGCCGCCTCGCCGGAGGACGTCTACCGTGCGCACATGGACCCGGCGCTCATCGCCCAGTGGCTGCTGGGCCCCGACGGCTGGACCATGCCGGTCTGCATCAACGAGGCGAAGGTCGGCGGCAAGATTCGCTACGAGTGGAACAACGGCAAGGGTGGTGGCTTCTTTCTCACCGGCGAGATCCTCGAGCTCGCTCCGCCCCATCGCATTGTACATGTAGAGCGCATGCATATGCCCGGTGTGACCCCGGACAATCGCGTCACGACCACGTTCGAGGCGGACGGTGCTGGCACCCTCATGACCATGCGGATGTCCCTGCCCGACGCGGCGACCCGCAAGGCGATGCTCGGATCCGGGATGGAGCGTGGCATGGAGGCGAGCTATGCACGCTTCGAAGCGCTTTTCGTAAAGGGGGTGGCAGCATGAGCTCCCCCAAGAAGAAGAGCGCTTCCCGTCCCAGCGTGCATGCCAGCATCGACGTGCCGGACCTCGAAAAGGGCCTCGAGTTCTACGGGACCGTGTTCGGCTTCAAGGAGATCTCTCGCCCGTTCGAGAGCATGGCCATCCTCGACGCCAACAACATGACCATCTGCATGCACGCGAAGGCCGCCGGGACCAAGAGCTCGAAGGAGGGAGGTCCGCGGAAGTACGAGCGCCATTGGACTCCGGTCCACTTGGACGTTCACGTGGAGGACTTCGACGGCGTGCTGGAGAGTGTCCGCAAAGCCGGGGGCACCATCGAGATGGAGTTCCGAAACCAGGGGCCCCGGCCCGCAGGCTTCTGCGCGGATCCGTTCGGCAATGGGTTTTGCGTGATCGGCGAGCCGCACAAGAAGTGAGCGGTCCGCCCGTATCCCTCAGCCGGTGAGGCCGGCGCGGAGAACTTCCTCGAGGGTCGTCGTCCCGTGGACGGTGCGCCCCTTGCCGTCGAAGGAGACGAGGCCGGTGCCCAGCGCGCCGGTCATCTCCTGGTACAGGTTCGCCACGTCGGCCGAGAACCCGAATCCCTGGAGGGTCGGCGCGAGCTTCTCCAGCGGGAGGGTGACCGTCTTCACGTCGCGACCGAGGACCTTTGCCGCTGCCTTTGCCGCATCGTCGAGGCTGTAGAGCTCGGGCCCGGAGAGCTCGATGATCTCGGTCGCCGCGGGGGGCGAGAGCAGCGCCTCGACCGCCACCTTCGCGATGTCGCGCGTGGCGATCATCGGGAAGCGCACGTCTGCCCCTCCGCCGAAGACCGGCAGCACGCCGTCGGTCTTGATCGGATGCGCGTTCGCCAGGATATTCTCGATGAAGTAGGCGGCGCGCACGAACGAGAAGCGCGTGCCCGTGACCTTTCCGAGTCGCTGCTCGGCGTTGTGCGCCGTCACGATCGGGCCCGTACCTGCCGGCTCTTGGGCGGACACGGAAGAGAGCAGCACCGCGTGCGGCGTCTTCTTCGCCGTGAGGGCCGCCGCGAAGTTCTCCGCGATCGTGCGACCGCGCGCGATGAAGGCGGTGCTCGTTACGTCCGGGGGCAAGAGGAGGTAAGCGCCCTTCGCGCCGTCGAGTGCCGCGAGCACCGCATCCGGGTCGAGGACGTCGCCCTTCCGCACCTCGGCGCCGCGCGCTGCGAGATCCGCGACCTTGGCGGGATCGCGCACGAGTAGGCGGACTTTCTCGCCGCGATCGAGCAGCTCCCGCGCAACCACCGACCCAGTGTTTCCAGTAGCTCCGAAGATCGTGAACGACATGGCGATTGTCTCCTTGTGAACGGCCTTCATCATCGCCACGTGCGTCCCATGTTGCCAATGCATGTTATGATATAACTTTCATGCGTTAGGTGAATGATGCCCATCGCGGACGTCCCCGATCTCGAGCTCCTCTCGCTCTTCCACGCTTTGCACGCCGAGCGTCACCTCACACGCGCGGCCGCTCGCGCGGGCAAGAGCCAGCCCGCCATGAGTCGCGCGCTGGGTCGCATGCGCGCCCTCTTCGGCGACGTGCTCTTCGTGCGTACCCACGCCGGGATGGTCCCCACGCCACGCGCCGATGCCCTGGCCCCCGAGGTGCGCCGCGTGCTCGACGAAGCGGCGGCGCTCGTCCACTCACGTCCCTTCTCCGTCCGTGATCTGAACCGCACCTTCGTGATCGGAACCAGCGACCTCTTCGAGGCGTACCTCCTGCCGCGCTTGGCGGCGATCGTGACGCGGGAGGCTCCCGGGGTCGACGTGTCGATGCGCGTCGTCCCCGAGGACCCATCCCCCGAGCTCGTCGACGGGCGACTGGATCTCGTCATCCTCCCGCGGCAGTCGCTGCCGGAAGGCATGATGTCTGCCCACCTGTTCGACGACACGTTCCTCTGTGCGGTGCGCCGCGGTCACCCCGAGGTCAAGCGCTCGCTGTCCCGTCGCTCCGGAGGCGCGAGCCTCTCGCTCGAGCGCTTCACGTCGCTCCGCCACGTTCAGATCGCGCCGCGCGGTCGACCCGGCGGTCCCGTGGACGACGCGCTCGCCGCCCTCGGGCTCGCCCGGCGCGTGTTCGCGCGGACACCCTCGTTTCTCGCAGCGCCGCTCCTGGTGGCGCGCTCGGACTTGATCCTCACCGCACCTCGGCTCGTGCTCGAGCCGCTCGCGGCCCCCCTCGGGCTCCGCACGTTCCCGCTCCCCCTCGACGTACCGGGATTCCGCGTGCATGCCGCCTGGCACGCGCGCGCCCACGACGACCCGGCGCACCGGTGGTTCCGGAGCGCCGTCGCCCGCGCGAGCCGGCAAGGCCGCGGCTGAAGCTCGACCGCCACCTCGACGTCACCGCATGCGCGCGCCCCGGCCTCGTTCCTCGTCCAGAAGTGATGGCAGCCGAAATGATGCTCTTCACGCCTCGCGCGAGAGTGCTTCGGCGAACGCATCCAGGAATCTCGGTCAGAACCGGAAGCCCAGGTTGATGTCGCCGCCGGGCACCAGCTTCTTCTCCTCGCCGGCCAGACGATCGCTGCGGTACAGGTGCACGCCGAGGCCGCCGCGCACGTTGGCGTAGACGGAGCGGGTGAAGTCGTACTGGTAGCCGGCGAGGGTCCATAGCCGCACCTGGAAGCCGTCGACGGTGGTGTCGTCCGGCGGCCGATGCTCCTCGTGGCGCCAGCCGAGGTTGGCGGAGACCTCGGCGTGCAGGCCGTACACGAAGAACTGTCGCCAGCCGATCTTGCCCGAAAGGTTGGCGACCTTGCCATGTTCGTCGCCGCGAACGATGCGAAACGCGAAGTCCGAGTACAGCCCGGTGACCAGCTCGCCTTGGAGCGTATGTTCCGCTGCGCGCAGCACCGGGATCATGAGCCGCAGCTCGGTGATGCCGCCGGGAAAGAACGGCCACAGCACGTTGACCTCGAATGCCACGTGACGCCGAACGGGCGCAGGCAGGGCAAGGGGCTCTTCTTCGGACGGCGCCAGGTTGGGGTCGGGATTGCTCGCCGCACTGGGTGGTGGCTCCGCTCGCGCACTGCGCCCTGCGAGGACCGAGAATGCGCACACTGTCGTCACCATAAGCCATTTCATGAGACCTCCAATGTCATCGCCGATGTCAACGGTGATGACTTTATCTCCGGACCGGAGAGTGTCAAGGTGCGAGCGCGCATGGCCAAGAAGCCCCCCAAGCCTGCCCCGCGTGGGCGTTATCACCACGGCGACCTGCGGACGGCGCTGCTGGCCGCGGCCGCGGAGCTGGTGCGGCAAGACGGCGCGGCGGCGTTCTCGCTGCGGGAAGCCGCGCGGAAGGTGGGCGTGGATCCGGCGGCGAGCTACCGGCATTTTCGCGATCGCGGCGAGGTGCTCCTGGCGCTGGCGCAGCAAGGTTTCGAGGCGCTCGCCGCCGACATCACGAAGGCGGTAGCGGCGGCCGGCGCCGTGGAGCCGGAGCTCGCGCTCGCGGTGATGGGCAAGCGCTACGTGCGCTTCGCCCTGGCCCACCCGGCCGAGTTTCGGGTGATGTTCGGCGAGAGCGGCACCACCGCGCAGGACCCGCGCTTGCGACTGCCCACAATCCCCCGGACCGCCTACGAGCAGCTCGAGGATCTGGTGGGCGCCTGGAATCGCCAGGGCAAGCACGGTCTCGACGTCACCCTGTGCGCGCGCGCGCTGTGGGCCGGCGTGCACGGGCTCGCGCGTCTGTTGCTCGATGGGGCGCTGGTGCTCGACGAGGCGGAGACCGATGCGCTGGTGGAGACGCTGATCGAGAGCCTGCTGCGGGGGCTTCCGAAGCCCGAGGCTGCACAGCAGGTAGCGAAGCGCCGGCGGAAGTAGCGTCGTCAACGAGAGCAGATCGTCCCGTCCACGTCGTCGTCGCCGTCAAGGTTCACGTCAACGTCAAGGTCAACGCCCACGTCCACGTCCCCGTCCACGTTCGCGACGTGCGGCCGCTCGCGAAGACGTGTTTGTGAACTTGTGAAATCAAATCGCTGCGCCCTCCGCACCGACGTGACAGAGGGGGTCCCTCGTTTCGCTCCTGAGAAACAGGAAGGCTTTCGCCCGGCCGCGAGTGACTGCGTGGCCGTCGCTGGTGGCCCGCGCGCCGGTCGAAAGCCTTGTTGAACGAGCCCGAAGCGGCGTGCGAGGCGGTGCAGGTGGCGCT
>JABFRG010000646.1 GCA_013141295.1 Polyangiaceae bacterium | reverse complement strand
CTCGCTCACCGGCCGCCTCGCGACGCACAAGCGCATCGCCCGCTGGACGTTCCCGCTGTGGACCTACGTGTCCGTTACCGGCGTGCTCGTCTACGTGCTGCTCCGCACCTTCAACGGGTGAATCCCGTCAGTTCGCGGCGGGCTCTTTGCGCGTGGCGAGGAGCTGCGTCCACATGGTGCGCTCGTCGGAGGCGGCGAGCACGAGGCCGATGCTCCCGGCGATCATCATGAAGCTGCGCAGCGGCACGTCGAGCATGCCGCGGGAGAAGATGGAGAGCGCCAGCGCCCCCACCACCAGCGGCGCTTGCCTTCGCTGGGCCACGAAGGCGCCGCCGAGAAAGATGCTCGCCGCCACCAGGAAGTGCGTGAGCGTGGGGCTCGCGGTGGGCAGCCCGCTGGCGACTGCTTCGGCCATGGCGGTCTGAACGACGGAACGGAACCCGGTGTCGGTGGGAGCGCCGCCGCTCGTCCAGGTGAGGAAGATGGCCAGCGCGAGCGCGACGTTCACCAGGACCTTGCCGGAGGGGCCGCCGCGGGTCGCCAGCCACAGCGCCGCGACGAGATACGCCAGGGCTTCGCCGATGGCAGCGCCGGTGGCGAGGCTGAGCCCCACGCTGTAGCGCGAGGGGTTCGCGTCTTCGACACCGCGGGTGATCGAGTACCAGGCGATGATGCGCAAAAGACCGGTGATCGCGAGAATGCCCACCACGAGGCCGGCGGCCCGGGTATGGAGCGCACGTACCGCGAGGAACGACGACGCCAGCGCCATGGCGCAGGTGAGAACCACGATACCGACGGCGATCGGCTGCGGGAGCCGCGTGCCGAGCGCCGGTGACGCCAGCGCGCAGCCGATGACCGCCAGGCCGGCCACGAAGAAGCGCGGGAGCACAGCCATGCGCTGCGGCTTGATGAGCTCGTAGGCGCTGCGGAAGATGAACGCCGCCGCGAGGAGCGCCAGGAGGTAGCTCAGCGTGGTGCCGATTCGCTCGCAGGTCTCGACGGTGCGCTGGCCGGCGACGCTGCGAAGGCCGGTGACCACGAGATTGGCGAAGAGGACGGCACCGAAGCCGGCCCAAGCGAGAATCCGCGTGGCCGCGCCGAGGGTATCCGCATGGGAGGCCGCAGCGCCCTCGGTGGGGCGGGCGGCGCCATGGCTGGAATCGTCACTCACGGGGCCTTCTCATGTGCGCGGTCTTTCGACGCTACACGAAGGCAGATCGCTCCTCAATGCTCATAGTCGGTGGTAGCACGAAGCCTGTGCGAGAGGACGAGCCGACGGGCGGAACGACAGGCGATCACGAGCCGGAGCCGGCACGGGGCCCCCACGCCGGCCCGCCCATCGTCGTTCGCTTGCGCTTGCCAGAGGGCGCCGGCCCGAGCGCGCTGCACCCGCGGGTAACGTTCGCCATCCTCGGCATCCTCGCGGTCCTCTTCGTGGTGGAGGCCATCGCCGCGAAAAGCGCCAGCCCGAGCCCGGCCATGCTGGCGGCGCTGGGGGGCATGTCGGGGCCCGCGGTGCGCGCGGGCGAGTACCACCGCCTGCTCACCGCCACCTTGCTCCACGGCGACGTGCTGCACATCGGCATGAACGGGCTCGCGCTCTACTACTGCGGACGCTTGCTGGAGCCGCTGGCGGGCCGCAGCATGACGGTTGTAGTCTACACGCTCAGCGCCCTGGGTGGCTCGCTCCTCTCGCTCTTGCTCAACGACGCCAACATCGTCTCGGTGGGCGCGTCGGGCGCGGTGATGGGGGTCACGGCGGCGGCGGCGGTGGCCGCGTTTCGGGTGGAAGACCCCGCGGCGCGCCGGGCCGTTCAGGGCGCGCTCGTGCGCTCGCTGGTGCTCAACCTGATTCCCTTCGCCAACATCGCACGAAGCGGGGGCAAGATCGACTACGCGGCGCACCTGGGTGGCGCGCTGGCGGGTGGCGCGGTGGCCGGCCTGCTGGAGCTGCGGGCCAGGCGCCGAGGCGCTTCCCCGGTCACCGCTTTTGGCGCACGCGTGCAGGCAGTCCTCGCGGGGCTCTGCGCCGTCGCCTTCGCCGGGGCACTGGCCATGGCCGCGCTTCGTTTTCCCCGCGAGGCAGCGGCCGCTTCGCTGGACCCGAAGGCCATTCTCGTGGACGACGATGCGCTCCCGAAGCAGAACCCGGAGCGAACGGTGGAGGTGTGGGGCAAGGACCGACCGCGCGATCCGCGGGTGCACTTCTTCCGGGCCATTGCGCTGCTGGATGCCGACGAGACCGAGCGCGCTCGGGGCGAGCTCCGGGCCGCGCTGGCCGACGACGCGGTACTGCGAGCCTTCTTCAGCAATGGCAAGCTCGAGGCCGCGATACGCGCGCTCCTCGCACGGATTCTCCTGGAAGAGGGAGACCAAGCGGAGGCGCGGAATGTGGCGCACCCCTCCTGCGGCGTCGCCGGGAACGAGGATCTGCTGGCCCTCGGCGTTTGCCCGGGCGCGTCGCCCCGCTCCGCGGCGTCGCTTCTCGGCGATCGCTGCGTCGATCTCACCGGACGCGCGCGCTACGACCTCGCGCGGCGGGTCTGTGGCCGTGCGCTGGCGGCTGCGCGAAAGGGGGCGGCACCGTTGGAGCTCGCCGAGAGCCTCCACGCGACCGGCGTGCTCCAAGAGGCCCAGGGCGCGTACCCGGAGGCCGCCCTGAGCTACGCCGAAGCGCTCGGCATCTGGAAGCAGCAGGAAGGTCCGGACGGCCTCGGCGTCGCCCGGGCGAGCAACAGCCTCGGTGTGGTGGAGCACCTCCAGGGTCGGGACGAGACGGCGGAAGCCCTCTATCGCGCAGCCCTCGGTATCTACATGGCGAAGGCGCCGGACGGAGACGAGGTTCCCAAGGTGCAGAACAACCTGGGCAACCTGCTGAGCGAGCGAGAGCGCCTGGCGGAGGCCCAAGCGATGCTCCAGCTTGCGCTGTTGGCGAAGGAGATAAATCCGAAGACGCGCCCGCTCGACCTGGCCGTGACGCAGCAGAACCTGGCGGTGGTGCTCGACAAGGACCACCAGCGTGACGCCGCCGAGGCGCTCTACCGGAAGGCCCTCGCCACCAAGGAGGCGGCGCTGGGGAAGGACCACCCGAGCGTCGCCACCACGCTCACCAACCTCGGCGCACTGCTCCTCGATCGCAAGGACTACGCGGGCGCCGAGCCGCTTCTCGAGCGCGCATTGCGCATCGAAGAGACCCGCGGCCCGGACCACCCCAACCTGGTGGTCATCCTACGCAACCAGGCGCTGGTGTACGAGGCGACGAAGCGAGATCCGGAAGCCGAACGTGCGCTGCGGCGCGCGCTCGCCATCGAAGAAAAGCGCGGCGTCGCCAAGAGCGGCGAGGGCAGCACCCGCGCGCGGCTCGCAGCCCTCCTCCGCAAGACCGGTCGCGCCACCGAGGCCAAGGCGCTCGACCACCCGTGAGCGCCTCGAGCGACCTCCTCG
>JABFRG010000841.1 GCA_013141295.1 Polyangiaceae bacterium | reverse complement strand
TCTTGCCCTTGATCTCGACGGTGATGGGCCCCTTGAGCGAATCGCTATCGGCGGGAATGACCGCCAGGGTGGTGGCGAAGAAGGCCGGGTCGCGCACGGTATAGACGTTGTCGTAAACGGTGGAGCCGTTGGCGGCGGTGACGGTGATCTCCAGCGCGTCGAGCTCCTTGGGGATCTCCGTCTCACTGGTGAGCACCACCGTCACCTGCGTACGGTCGTCCTTCACGGCGCAAGCGCTGGTGGCGACGACGACGGCGAGAGCGGGAACGAGCAAGTGTCGAATCATCGAAAGCCTCCTGTGAACGGACCAGCGGCCGGTATGACCTTGGGGTTGAGCGTGCCCGGCGTACTGCCCTCGAACTCGGTGGGGCGGGTGGCGAAGAAGATGGCGGTGGAGGCGCCGCCCACCACCACCGCGCCGCCCACCACCCAGAGCCACGCGGGCACGCCGCCCGACTTCTTGGGCTCCAGGCTCACGCGCATGTCGCGAACCTCGTCGTCGCGGAGCGCGACCTCCAGCAGCTTGGGCTCGGCGTCCTTGCGGGTGACGGCCACCCGGTGCTCGCCCACCGAGACCTGCGCGTCGTAGGCGCCCTTGCCCACCACCGTGCCATCCACGGCGATGGTGTCTTGGTCACCCGCGCTCACCCGCAGTCGCGCGGTGCGCCGGTCTCGCTCCAGCGTCACGTCGAGCCGGTTCTCGCGATCGCTCGAGAGGTCGACGGTGCGGCGCACCTCGCGGTAGCCGGGCGCGCGCACCACCACCTCGTGGGCGCCGGGGGCCACGCTGAGGGAGGCCGGCGCCAGCCCCACCTCGCGACCATCGAGAATCACGGAAGCGTCGCGCGCCCCCTCGGCTGCCACCCGCAAGCGCGCCGGGAGCGGCGTGAGGGCCACCGCGAATGCGTAGCGCTCGCCGGCGGGAAAGTCCCGGGTGAAGCTCTGGGCGGTGAAGCCACTCCTTCGCAACACCACCACCCGCGTCCCCGCGTCGACCAGGAACTTCCCCTGGGCGGTGGGCACCACCACCTCCTTGTCCACCTCCAGGGTGGTCCCGGGGGCGAGCCCCTCGACGGTGACGGTGGCCACCAGCGGAGACAGCGTCTCGATGGTGTCGGCAACGCGCTCCACGTACTCGCGCGGGGCTTTGGTGCCCTTCTCGGCGCTCTCCTGGAGCACCCGGATTGCCTTCGCGTACTTGCCCTCTTCCTTGAGGCACACCGCTACGTTGTAGAGTACACGCGGCTCCTTGCTGAGCTCGTAGGCGGCCTGGTACCGCTCGCGCGCGGCGGCGTAGTCCTGCTTTGCGAACAGCAAGCGAGCCTCGTTGAATGCCGCCTTGGCGTCGCCGGAGAGCGCGTCGACCACCTTGGAGCCAGGGCCGGCCGCCGAGGCAATGGCCGGCGTGAAGGCCACCGAGGCGACCAGAACGAGGATGGATAGCGTAGCGCGCATGGTGAACGGCTCAGTCGACGGGCTTGATCTGGGAGGTTTTGCGGATGCGGGTGGACACTGGCTGCTGGACCCGTGGTACCGCAGCCACGGTGGACGCGGGACGCACGACGGTGGGCAACGATTCGGCGGTGACGGAGGGCGCCGGCGCGGCGAAGGCGGTGCCCGCCGGCCGCATGGACGACGGCGAGGGTCCGGTGGAATCGGCGACCGGGAACGCCGCCGACGACACGCTCGGAGCCGTGGGCTCGCGCCCATCGAGGAGTCGAGGCGCGAGCACGTACGCGACCGCGCCGGCCGCGAGCACGAGAGCGAAGCCGAAGGCGATCGACATGCGACGCGTCTTGGGGACCGGGGTGGATTCGATGCGCTCCACCACCACCGGGCTGGACAGTCGAGCCGACCGCGAGCTCTTGAGGCAGGCGGCGTTGATGCCCCCCACCGCAGCGCGCGCCGACTCCGGAGCGTAGGGGGCGAGGAGCAGCGCAAGCTCGCCGACGTTCTGGGGCCGGTTCGCGGCGTCCTTGGACAAGGTCCGAAGGATCACGTCCTCGAGCCCCGGTGGCACGTCTCCCCGGAACTTGCGCAAGGGGGCGGGCTGGCGGTCGAGGATGATGGCGCAGAGGTCGGCCAGCGACTCGGCGTCGAACGGGACGGTGCCGGCCAGGAGCTCGTAGAGCATCACGCCCACCGACCAGATGTCGCTGCGGTGATCCACCGTGCTCGAGTCCCGGAGCTGCTCCGGGGACATGTATTGCGGCGATCCGAGAAGCGTATGGGGGGTGGTGATCCCGAGATTCGGCGCCGGGCCCACGCCCACGTGCTTCGAGATGCCGAAGTCCATCACCTTGACCCACACCTCTCCGTGGCTGCGCTCCTGCAGGAACAGATTCGCGGGCTTCAGGTCGCGGTGCACGAGCCCTTTGCCGTGGGCTTCCGCCAGGACCGCCAGCAGTTGCAGGACGATGGTCACGACGTCGGCCACCGGCAGCGGCCCCGTCCGCTCGAGGTGCTC
This sequence comes from Polyangiaceae bacterium, assembly GCA_013141295.1. Classification (GTDB taxonomy): domain Bacteria; phylum Myxococcota_A; class Polyangia; order Polyangiales; family Polyangiaceae; genus JABFRG01. The sequence goes on along the minus strand of JABFRG010000841.1, from coordinate 980 downwards.
GTCGAGGGCCACGCCGCGCAGATACTCCATGACGATGTACGGCGTGCCATCGCTGGTGGTGCCCACGTCGTGAATGCGCGTGGAGTGCTCGTTCTCGATGCTCGCGGCGAGGCGCGCCTCCTGGAGGAATCGTGCGAGCGCGGCGGTGTCGCCCACCAGCTCGGTGCGCAGGCACTTGAGCGCGATGCGCGTCTTCAGGAGGAGGTGCTCGCCCTGGAACACCACACCCATTCCGCCGCTGCCGATGCAGCTTTCGAGCAGGAACTTCTCCTGCACGATCTCGCCCACCTGAGGAATTCGCGCACGGGTGGTGGTGCTCACGGTGACGCTCCCAGGCTGAGTTTCCGCAGAGCTCCGGGTTCCGCTGATGGGTGCGAGATCCCGCGCGAGCCCGATGGGCGTACTGCGCGGCGGGATGTTCGCATCGGAGCCGCCGCTCATGGCTCCCGTCCCCAAGACCGTGCCACGACCACTCTGCGCGAGCCACCGGACGTGGTCTCGAGGGTCACCGCGGCGGTCCCGGATGCAGGCGCCCCGAGATGACGATGCGCTGTCGCGTCGAAGGATTCCGCGCGACGGAGCGGCCCCCCCGCGGGCCGAACCCACAGGACGTAGTGACAACCTTGGGGAGCGGCCCCGAGGCCGGAGACGAGCAGGCTCGAGGATGCCTCCACTTCGATGTGGGCCCCCACCGAGCCCGGATCGTGGAACGACGCACCGGAGGGCAGTGTGCGCGCGCGTGCCGCGAACACACCCACGGCCACGCTCGCCGCGGCCGCGACCCAGGCCGCAGCCCACCAGCGAGAACGGGGCGGCGCCGCCGGCGCTTCGGGCACCCCCTCGACGATGACCACTTCGGTACCGCTGGTGGTGGTGGCGGTGCGGGGCTTGCGCCGCGCGTCGAAGAAGGCCTTCGCGTCCGCGCGCAACCGACGCTCGAGCGACTCGTTCCGAGGCGCATCGTCCACCGAAGCGAGCAC
>JABFRG010000275.1 GCA_013141295.1 Polyangiaceae bacterium | reverse complement strand
GTGCCGGGGGCGCCGGAGCGACCTCGGCAACGACCTTGGGAGCCGAAGGCGGAGCGGGCGGCGCGGGGGCAACGAGCTCCGGCTCCGCGTCACGCAGCTCGACCTGGTTCAGAGGCACCGGGTCGATCTCCAGCTTGGGGCGCGAGGCGCGGGGCGCCGGACGCGAGGGCTCGGGCGCGGGGATGTTGCGGGTGCTTGGCCTGTCGACCTTCGCCTCCACCACTTCGCGCACGCTCTTCTTGTCCTCGGGAACCGCCGGGAGCCGACCGCTCTCGCGCGCTTCTCCCGCCGCTCGAGGCTCGTCGAGAGCCGCCAGGTTCCGCGTGGAAGCCACGTCGAGAAGCTGGGGCTTCGAAGCCAGGTCGCGCATCGAAGGCGGCATGGCAGGGCTCGACGGGGCCGCGTCGGTGGGCTTGGCCACCGCACGACGCTTGATGACGCCGGGGCGAATTCGCTCCTCCACGGTGTCATGCGTCTTTTGCTTCTCGAGGTGGCGCTTGATGCGCTCCACCGCGTCAGCATCCACCGAGCTCATGTGATTCCGGACGTCGGGCACGCCGATGGTCTGGAACAGTGCCACGACGGCTTTCGGCTCCAAATTCAGCTGCTTAGCCACCTCGTAGACACGCACTTTGCTCATCGAACCTCCGGAGACCAGCATACTTCACTCCCCGTCACGAGTGGGCGCACGCCCTCTCGAAAGTCACGGGCTCGGCGTACTGCCGCTCCCAACACGCCGTCAAGCACCACGGACACCTCGTGTCCCTCCGATCGACTTCCAACTACCACCGCCCGACCTCGGCGCACATACGCCGCGATCGCGGGCGACTTCGAAACATCGCCCTCGTCCCAAGGTAGGACCACGGTATCTCCGTCGTCCCGTAGACCTTCGGCAACAGTTCGGTGACGAACGCCGGAGGTCAGGAGGTTCGTGATGCGCGCATTGGATGCGGCCACGAGCTCCCCCGCGAGGACCGCGGCGTTGGCCGTGATCCGCGATTTGAACCCCCGAGAGAAGCCGCTGCGCGCGGCCTTCTGGAGGCAGGTGGCGACCGGGTGAACCCAGGTGCCACGCCCGGCCCGACGGCCCGGCAGGTCCACCGCAACGGTCTCTCCCTCACGCACGCACCGCACCAGGTCCGCGCGGGGCGCGACCTTACCGCAGCCGACGCAGGTGCGGCCGCGGGTGGTGACGGTTCGATGGCGAGTGGGCGTCGTCATGGTGTCTTTCTCAGCTTCTCCCGATGGCGGCGACGATCTTCGCGTCGGCGCCGAGGAACTCGGCGATGCCTTGCTTGATGGCGCGGGCCTTCTTGATGCCGAGACCGGTCTTGATGGCGAGCTTGTCCTCGTCCTCGCGAACGATGTCGTCGACGCCGCGGTAGCCAGCCTCTTCGAGGAGCTGCGCGGTGCGGGCTTCGATGCCGCGCACGAAGAGGAGCTTCTCCTTCTCGGTCAGCGGCTCACCCTTCGACTGGGCGGCGGTGATGCGCTCCTTGCGGAGGCGCTCCATGGTCTCTTCGGCGCTCTTGCGCATGGCCTGGGCGGCGGCGGCGTCGCCTAGGCCCGGGATGGCGGTGAGCTCTTCCTCGCTGGCCTCGGACAGCTCGTCGAGAGCCCGGAAGCCCATGCGGTACATGCTGCGGGCGACGGTCTCGGAGACGCCGTCGATCTGCTGGAGGGCGGTGATCGCCTCTTCCTCCATCTGACGGAATTTCGAGTCGCTGATGATGTCGAGCTTCCAGCCGGTGAGCTGAGCGGCGAGGCGCACGTTCTGGCCCTTGCGGCCGATGGCGAGCGAGAGCTTCTCGTCCGGGACCACCAGCTCCATGCGGCTGTCGGATTCGTCGACGATGACCTTGTTGACCTCGGCCGGCTGGATGGCGGCGCACACGAAGCGTGCGGGATCGCGATCGAAGGGCACGATGTCGATCTTCTCGCCGCGGAGCTCCTGCACCACGGCCTGGACGCGAGAGCCCTTCATGCCGACGCAGGCGCCGACCGGGTCCACGTCCGCGTCGCGGCTGGTGACGGCGATCTTGGAGCGAGCGCCCGGCTCACGAGCGCAGGCGACGATCTTCACGATGCCTTCGTAGATCTCCGGCACCTCGGACTCGAAGAGCTTCTCCACGAGCTTACCGTCGGCGCGCGAGAGGATGACCTGGGGCCCGCGGGCTTCCCGGTCGATGTCCTTCACGTAGGCGACGATCCGGTCGCCGGGACGGTAGGTTTCCCGCGGGGTCTGCTCGCGGAACGGCAGGATGCCCTCGGTGCGGCCCAGGTCGACGATGAGGTTGTTGCCCTTCTCGAAGCGGCGGACGACGCCCTTGATGAGCTCGCCCTTCTTGTCCTTGAACTCGTTGAAGATGAGGTCGCGCTCTTCGTCGCGAACCCGCTGGATGAGCACCTGCTTCGCGGTCTGCGCCGCGATGCGGCCGAACTGCGAGCGGGTCTGCTTCACCATGAGCAGGTCGCCGTATTCCTTGTCCTGCTGGGCCGCCTTCTTGGCGTCCTGCGGGTGCCAGAAGATCTGGAAGCCGAGCTCCTCGCCCATCTCCGCGTCGAGGCCGTACTTCTGCGCGTCTTCCAGGGCGATCTCGCACTCGTCGTCGGAAGGGTCGTCGACCACCGTCATGTACTGGAAGAGGTCGACCTGGCCGGTCTCCTCGTTGAACCGCGCTTCGAGCTTGCGCGTGGGCCCAAAGACGCTCTGCGCGGCCTTGAGGATGGCCTCTTCGACGGTGTGGATCAGGCGATCTTTTTCGATGCCCTTGTCCTTCGCCACCATTTCGATGGCGGAGAGAAGGTTCGCTTCGGACTGGGCGCTTTGCTGCGGAGTTGCCATGATTTGCTTACCCTAACGAGAGGGGCCCTAACGAGGAGAGGGGCCTTTCTTTTGCTTTCCAGGTTTCGGCGCGGGGCCGAACTCGAAAACGAGGTGCGAGCTGACGATGTCCGCGAGGGGCACGTCGTAGCTCTTGCTGCCTTCTTCCACGGTGACCACGTCTCCGTGGACCTTGGCGAGGCGGGCCACCAGGACCTTCTGGCCCTTGATGGGGGTGCGGAGCTTGATCTTGGCCTTCTGGCCCTCGAAGCGCTCGAAGTCGGCGCGGTGGCGCAGCGGGCGCTCGAGGCCCGGGGAGCTCACCTCGAGGTGGTAGCGGTGGGGCACGACGTCGACCACATCGAGGGCCGGCGAGAGCTCCTTGGCGACGTTGGAGCAGAGGGTGAGGTCGACCGCGGCGTCCTGCGTGGTGGCTTTGCGCTCGCTGCTCCCCAGCTTCTCCACGTAGACGCGGAGCACCCAGCCGCTCGCCTCGCTCTTCAGCTCCACGTCGAAGATCTCCGCGCCGTGGGCGCGCGCGATCGGCTCGATCACGGGATCGATTCGGCTGCGGTCGAGGGAGCTGGACGGGGGTCGTTCGGACATCTAGGACGGGGGTAGGG
>JABFRG010000967.1 GCA_013141295.1 Polyangiaceae bacterium | reverse complement strand
TCGCCAAGAAGCGCGCGCCAAGCTTGAGCACCTACGCGAGCAGGTGATCGCCGCCCGCACCGCCCGCAAGGACGCCATTCGTCAGGCCTCCGAACGGTGCCGCACCGAGCGCCTGGCGGCCCGGGAACGCGCGAAGGCCCTCCGGGAACGCGCCGTGGCCGAACTCCGCGAAGCCGTGCGTCTGGAGCGCCTCACGGCCCGAGAGACGTGCTCCCTCCGCCGCAAGGACGCCAGCTCGAAGGACGGCGTAGCGCGAGCTCGCGCCGAGCTGGCCGCCGAGCGCGCCTACCGGGCCGACCTGCGCAGAATCGAGCACAACAACAAGGCCCGCACCCGGGCGCACCCGCACGTCACCTACGTCGAACGCCGCACCGAGTCCGACGATGAGGTGCGCGGCAACATCCCCGCGGACCTCGTGCCGCTCTTCGAGCGCGTTCGGCGCGGCATCAAGGGCTCAGCGCGCATGAGCCGCACCGAGGCCTTCTTGAAATACGCCGAGGAGCATCCCGACGAAGTGCTCGAGCTGGCCGAGGACAAAACCGACGCCCTCATCCGCGAGCTTCAACGCAAGGAGCGCGAAGCCGCGCGCGCGCTCGCGCGTGGACCGAAGCGGCGCAAGTACACGCCCGAAGAACTCGCCGCAGTCCCCTTCTGAGATTTCTCAGCGCATGGATTGACGATGAAGATCGCGCATGATCAAATGCGTCCATGTCGTCCTCCATCGTCAAGCGCTCCCCTGCCCTGCCGAGCGTCTCGACCCCCATCGAGGACCTCATCGCACGCGCCCAGGCCTACGCCGTCGACGCGCGCGCGCCCGCCACCCGCAAGGCCTACCTCTCGGACTTCGAGACGTTCACCGGCTGGTGCGCGTTGCAAAATCTCATCGCCTTTCCCGCCACGCCGGGCACCGTGGCTGTTTACCTCGCGGCCATGGCGGACGGCGGCAAGGCGCCGCCCACCATCGAACGAGCCCTCGCCGCCATCGCCTACGTGCATCGTCAACGCGGGTACGAGTGGCCGCGCGCGCACGCTGCGATCGCGCGGGTGATGCACGGCATCCGCCGCACCACCACCAAGTCCCCGCACCCCAAGTCTGCCATCACCGAAGCCGAGCTACTGCGCATGGTCGCCACCACGGCAGCCGGTACGCTCACCGACCTCCGCGATCGCGCGGTGCTTCTCGTGGGGTTCTTCGGAGCGTTTCGGCGCGCCGAACTCGTGGCCCTCAATGTGGACGATCTCTCGTTCGTGCGCGAAGGCCTTCGCATCCGCGTGCGACGCGCAAAGAACGACCAGCTCGGCGCCGGCGCCGAAAAGGGCCTCCCCTTCACCGCGGCCCCTGAGCTTTGCCCCGTACGCGCGCTCCGCGCGTGGCTCGACGCCGCCGGCATCACCGAGGGCCCGCTGTTTCGCTCTGTGGGTGCACGCGGCAACGTGGGCGCCTCTGCTCTCAGCGATCGCTCCGTCGCGCTTGTCGTGCAGCGCGCCGCCAAGCGCGCCGGCATGGACCCCAAGCTCGTCGCGGGACACTCGCTCCGTTCCGGCTTCGCCACGACGGCCGCCGCGAAGGGTAAAGGGCTCGACGCCATCATGCGACAGACCCTCCACCGCTCCGAGAAGGTGGCTCGCGCGTACATCCGTCACGCGAGCGTCTTCACCGACAACGCGGCAAGCGGAATCTTTTAGTCGGCGACACGAAAGGCCGAAATCCGTCTGGACGCTCGATATAGGAGACGGTGAGAGCGACTTCTGCAGATCCACTTTCGGACCGGAGGATCTAACTCGCCAAGGCAACCATGACTCCATCAGCGCCACCAGCACCACACAGATTCCGTCTCGGCGAAGTACTTCGTCATCGAAGAAACAATCAAGTTGTTCTCGTCGTCGAACTGCCTCAGCTCATCTACTCGCCGTACCTCAGGGTCCACCCTTTCGGAGGAGGCGGCCCCGACGGTCAATGGCACCATCAGGGTGAGTTCGAGTGGATGGGATATCACCCCGAGTACCTGGATTTCCAGTAGCCCAATGCCGCTACCGGCATCGGTAGCTTCATCCCCGGAGCAGCCACACGAGCGCCACCGCGGTGAGGACGAAGACGATGGCGCCGCCCCATGCGAGAGCATTGATGGACGACGGCGGGTGCTGGTGCGGGGTCTCGACGGGCGCGGGGCGGGGCACCATCGGAGCAGAATCGGCCTGCTGCGGGCGCGTGGAGGCGACCGGCGGTGAAACGTCCGCGTCCGGTATTGGAGCTTCTGGCTGCTCCGGCTGGGGCTCGGGGCGCTTCGGCACCATCGGGTTCGACATCACAGCGATGTCGTCCACCGTTCTCTCCGGCTCGAGCATGAGCACGACCACGGAGCGAGCCAGCGAAAGGCATAACCCCGGTTCCCATACGGACCAGTCGTCGAGCGGCAACCTTCGCCCTGCCAGCTCGGTTCCATGCCGAGAGCCCACATCCCGAACCAGCACCCCGGCGGGCGTGCGCCGAACCTCGAGGTGACGTAGCGAAACCGCTTCGTCCAAGATCACGATGTCGGCCTTCGGAGATCTCCCCACGACAGCGGTCTCGTCCATGTGTAGCAGGATCTCACGCCCTATATGTTTGCCCTCGACCACATGCACCGAGGGACCTCGCTCCGACGGATCCAGCGCTTGGAGTATGGCCATGGCGGAGTCGACGGTAGACACACCCGCTGTCACTGGGATCTGTAGTCGAACCTTCGCGGTCACAGTGCCAAATCGAATCTCTGCCCCAGCCGTCACGAGGCGAGGGATCCCCGGCCGCATGCGCAGACCACCCAAGAGGGTGCCGTTCAGGCTGTTCTCATCGATGAGGAGCCAAGTGCCATCCTCTTCGCGCTGGAAATGCGCGTGGAGTGAGCTCACGCTCGGATCTTCGATCACCACGTCGCAACCGGCATCCCGGCCCACGACCATGCGGGGCTCACCAAGCGGCAGCCGACGGCCGCCGATCTCCAGGATGAACCCGCCGCTGGTCACTTCGCCTCGTACGTGTCTTTCGCGTCACCCGCGATGCCATCGTTGGACGCAGCGCCCTTCCCAGCGCCGCCGCCTGTTCCCTTGTTGGTCGTCGTCTCCGCGGTCGTCGGCGCAGAGCCGAAGTACACGATGCAAGCAGACAATCCGCCTGCACCACCCGCGCCGCCACCGCCCTGACCGCCGCCTGCACCACTGCCACCGTTGCACGCATTGCCTACGATGGCGGCAAAACCACGCGCGCCACCGCTCGGTTGTCCGGTCTGGCCGGCGACACCTGGGCCCCCATCGCCGCCTCGAGCAGAGACGAGGGTTGCGTTCGAGAGCGACACGGTAGCGTTCACGGAAAGGAGTGCGATGCTGGCACCGCCACCACCGCCGCCGCCGCCACCCGCACCGCCACAACCGCCAGCACCTCCCTGTCCGCCGCCGCCGCCACCGAAGCCCAGCCC
>JABFRG010001107.1 GCA_013141295.1 Polyangiaceae bacterium | reverse complement strand
CGCCCGGACCGTGGCCGACCTGGCACGGCGCGCGCTCGGCTCCGCGGCTCAAGGGCCGCCGGCGGACCGAGCCCTCTCGGTGCGGCGTACCTATCTGGCGCTGCGCGAGCCGGAGCTCGCGCCACATCGCGCCCTCGACGACGGAATCTCGGGCGCCCCCAGGGTCTGGCTCACGGAGGTGCTCGGGTGGATGGCGCGGGTCGCGCCGGAATCCGCGCGGGAGCCGCTGGGGCCGATCCTTCCGCTGGGCAGCTACGCGCGAAGTCGATGGGTGGTGGCGCTGGCCGGCGAGGTGGGTGCGTCGCTGGTGTTCGCCAGCACCGAAGAGGGAGCACTGGCCGACGAGCTGCTGACGCTCGCACGCGCGGTACCGCCATCCGCGTGGACCCAGAGCGACGTGAGCGGCGCCTCGGGCCAGGCGTCCCACACCGAACGCGTTCGCTGGCGCGCCGGCGACTGGCTCGGGCTCCAGCGCGCGCTCCTCGGCGGCAGCATCACCCGCGCCGACCTGCGCGCCGTGGACGACGAGGCGGGCCTTCCGGAGCCCTTGCGCATCACGCTGGCGGAGGTGCTGCTGAGGCGCGGCGAGCCGGGCCGCGCGTTCGTCGCGCTCTACGGCGTCGAAGGGCCGGAGGCGACGCTCCTGCGCGGGGATCTGGCGCGGCGCCGGGGCGACATAGCGGGCGCCCAGGCGCTCCTCGGGCCGCTGGTGGACGATCCCGAGCATGGAGACGGCGCGCGGGCCACGCTCGCACGCATCGCGTGGGATCGTCGGGATCTCTCGGGCGCGCGCTCGCTGCTGTCTTCCGCGCGCGGCGCCCGGGCGGAAGAGGTACGCGCCCTGATTCGCTACGCCGAGGGCCATCCCGACGCGGCGATACCGGACCTCGAAGCGGCCCTCTCCGGGCCCCGCGATAGCTTCGAACGCGCGCGTCTCCTGGGCGTCCGCGGCATGCTCGAGCACGCGATGGGTGAGAGCACGCGGGGCGCCGCGACCTTCGCGCGCGCAGCCGAGCTGGCCCGGGAGGCGGGCTCGGTGGTGGACGAGGCCACGTACCTCACGGGCCTCGCCGCGGCGGCGTCCGACGCGGGACAGGTGGGCACCGCGCTCACCGCAGCGACCCGCGCCGCGCTTCTGTGGGAGCGCCTCGAGCAACGGGCGCAGGCGGCGCGCGCGCTCCTCGCACGAACCAACGCGCTCCTGACCATCGGGCTCACCGGCGAAGCGACCGAAGCCGCGCAGCTGGCGCGCGTCGCCGGACGCGAGGGCGGCGACGCGGTGGCCGAGGGATACGCCTGCCTCGCCGAGATCGACGCGCGGCTCGACGGCGGTGGCGACGGATCGACGCCCGCCATCGCCGAGCTCCTGGCCCGCGCCACGGTCACCGTCGGGGCGGAGGACGATGGGCTGCGGGTCCTGGCGCGAAAGGCCCGAATCGGAGAGCTCGACGCGGCGGCACTCCGGGAGGGCGACGTCGTCGCATCGGGGGCGAGCGCGCCTGCGCAATGGGAATGGTGGTTCGCGCGGGCGGAGGCCGCGCGGCCCGAAGAGGCCGCGAGCATCGTCGTCGGCGTGGTGGGGCTCGCCTCCGGCGGGGGCTCCCTCGGGCTCCGCGGCCCTACCCTGGCGCGCGTGGCGGAGCTCGCCGCAGCGCGGGGCGAGCTCGACGTATTTCGACGGCTCGAGCGCGCACGTCACGAGGCCGCGCAGGCGCTGCGCCAGGGCGTGCCGGCCGAGCTGCAGGGCGCGCTCGGAGGTCTGCGATGGCTGCACCAGAGCAGCGCGCACCAGGGAACGCTCTCGGAGGAGCAGGTGGCCGATCTGGCGCACGTGGTCCGCGTCATGAGCGGCCGCGACAGCCTCTCGCAGCTGTTCACCCAGGCCCTCGACACCATGCTCCTCTGGACCTCGGCGGAGCGCGGGATGGTGCTCACGCGGGCCGGCGATCGGCTGGTGATTCGCGCCGCCCGCAACCTGGGCAAGCGCGACATGGTGGGCGATCAGCTGGCGCTCTCCCACGGGCTCGCGCGACGCGCCCTCGAGACCGGTGAGCCCACCTTGGCCACCGACGCCTTCGCCACCATGGGGAATCTGCACGCATCGGTGCACGCGCTGCGGCTGCGGAGCGTGCTGGCGGTACCGCTCCTGGCGCGCGGCGAAGCGCTGGGCGTCGTGTATCTCGACGACCGCACGCGGCGCGGAATCTTCGGCGAACGCGAGCTTGCCTGGGTGCGCCTGGTGGCGAGCCAGGCCGCGGTGGCCATCGCCGACGCGCGCGATCAGGTGCTGCTCCGGCGCGCGGTGCGGCGGGCGGAGCGGGCCGGCGCCGAGGTCACGCGGCTACTCCAGGAACGCGACGCGGAGCTCTCGGCCACCAAGAGCGCGCTCGTGCGTGTGAGCCGTGAAACGCGCTTCGCCTACGACGCCATCCGCGGCTCCAGCTCGCGCATCCGCGAGATGCTTCACCTGGTCGATCGCGTCACCGACAGCGACGTGCCGGTGCTGGTGGAAGGCGAGTCCGGCACCGGCAAGGAGCTGGTGGCCAAGGCCATTCACGGCAACGGTCTCCGGGCCAAGAAGCCCTTCGTCTCCGAGAACTGCGCGTCGCTGCCGGAGGGGCTTCTGGAGTCCACCCTCTTCGGACACGTGCGCGGCGCCTTCACCGGCGCTACCGGCTCCCGCATCGGCCTCTTCGAGGTGGCCGACGGCGGCACGCTCTTTCTCGACGAGATCGGCGAGATGTCCGCCGGCCTGCAGGCCAAGCTCCTGCGCGCGCTTCAGGAAGGAGAGATACGGCCGGTGGGCAGCGAGCGCACCCGCAAGGTCGACGTGCGGGTCATCGGCGCCACGCACCGCGATCTGGCGGCGATGGTCCAGACGGGCGCGTTCCGAGAAGATCTCTTCTACCGCCTGAACGTGGTGTCGATCCGCGTCCCGCCGCTCCGGGAGCGCAGCGAGGACATCCCGGACCTGGTGCAACACTTCCTGAAGAAGTACGCCGAAGGAAAGAACGTACGGATCACCAAGGCCGCACTCGGCGCGCTCACGGAGTTCTCCTGGCCGGGCAACGTGCGCCAGCTGGAGAACGAGGTCCGCCGGGCGCTGGTGCTGGGCGGCGATCGCATCGACGTCGCCGAGCTGTCGTTTGCCGGCCGCAAGAGCGGCGCCGCGCCTGCCCAGGAGCGCTTCGATCTCCGCGGCCGGGTCGACGCCCTCGAGCGCACCCTCCTCAGCGAAGCGCTCGCCGAAACCCGTGGCAATCAGACACGCGCGGCCGAGCTCCTGGGCCTATCCCGGTTCGGCCTCACCAAGATGCTCAAGCGACTCGGCGTGGCGGTTCCCTGAAAACACCGGGGAAGATTCCCGAGCGAACCGACGTACGACGACGTCTCACCACCAGCCGTGTCGACACCTCTTCCGTCGCGCTTGTGGTGGTCCCCCCGGCCCCGTAC
>JABFRG010000270.1 GCA_013141295.1 Polyangiaceae bacterium | reverse complement strand
CGGTGGAGGATGGTGCCGGCCCCGCCAAAGAGCCCTTCACGGTGATGCCGAGCGGCACCCAGGAGACGCTCTTCACGGTGCACGGGGTCGGCGATCGGGTGTTCTTCGTGGGCGGCAGCGCGCAGGGCGTATTGCTGCAGAGTACATCGGGTTCCAACCCACTGGTGATGACCCCCGCGGCTTCTCCGCTGCTCCAGGGCGTGTTCGCAGCGGCCAGCAAGAATGCCCTGCCCACCACCTTCGCGGTCGGCGAGCGTGGTCAGGTGTACGTCTCCAAGGGCGAAGCTTTCGCCGACGTGAAGACCGGCTTCGAGCCGCAGCTCAACGGCCTCTCGCTCCACGCCACCACCACGTCGCCCGATGGCGACACCTGGGCGGTGGGCGGCAACGTGCTCACGCCGGCTCTCGATCGCGGCGCGATTCTCCACTACGGTCCGAAGTCGAAGCCGGTGGCGAAGATCCCGCCGCCGCCGAGCGCCGATGGCGGTACCGACGCGCAGCCTCCGGCCCAGTGCCCGCCCCTCGACATCGCCGCCGGCAAGGACAAGAGCGTCGCCCGCCGCTGGGACGAGCAGATCCTCGCGTCCATTCGCCGCGACCTTCCGCGGCCCCCGGTGCACGCGCGCAACCTGTATCACCTGTCGGCCGCCATGTGGGACGCGTGGGCTGCCTACGACGGCACCGCCAAGGGCATATACGTGCGCGAGAAGCAGACCGCCGCCGACGTGGAGCAGGCGCGGCGCGAGGCCATCTCGTATGCCGCGCTCCGGGTCCTCGAGCAGCGCTACAAGCCCGCGGTGGGCGGCGCCATCTCGCTCGCTTGTTACGCGGCGGTGATGAAGGACCTGGGCTACGACGCCACCGACGCGCGCGATGTGGGGGACGATGCACGCGCCCTCGGCAATCGCATCGGCAAGGCAGTGGTGGCGCAGACCCTGAACGACGGCGCCAACGAGACCGGCAACTACGCCGATCCGCGGCCGGACGCGAACCCCAACCTGAAGTTCCCGTTGGTGGTCGACGAGCCCGGCGTGCCCGCGGGAACCGATCCCAACCTCTGGCAGCCGCTCAACCTCGCGGTGGCCGCCACCCAGAACGGCATCATCCTCACCGCCGGCGTCCAGACGTACATCGGTTCCCTCGCCGGCGAGACGCGCCCCTTCGCCATGACCCGCGCCGACTCCAGCGTGCCCTGGCACGACGCCGGGCCCACGCCGCACTACCCGAGCTTGCCCATGAACGACTGGGTGGTGGAGGTGATCCGCCGCTCCTCCGAGCTCGACGTGAAGGACGACACGGTCATCGACGTGTCGCCTGCGGCGCTGGGCAACAACGCCCTCGGCACCAACGACGGAAAGGGCTACACGGAGAACCCCGTCACCCACGCCGCCTACGCGCCGGTGAAGGTCCGCCGGGCCGACTTCGGTCGCGTGCTCGCCGAGTTCTGGGCCGACGGCCCCAAGTCGGAGACGCCGCCCGGTCACTGGAACGTCATCGCCAACCTGGTGGCCGACGCTCCGGGCTTCGGGCGCAAGATCCAGGGCGCGGGCGAATCGCTCGATCCCTTGGCGTGGGACGTTCATGTGTATCTTGCACTCAATGGCGCGGTCCACGATGCCGCCATCACCGCCTGGGACGTCAAGCGGCGCACCATCGCCGCGCGCCCGCTCACGCTCATCCGCGCCATGGGTCAGAAGGGGCAGTCCACCGATCCTGGCGCCCCCGCTTACCATCCGGAAGGGTTGCCGCTGGTGCCGGGCTTGATCGAAGTGGTCACCCAGGAGTCCTGCGCCAAAGGGCAGCGGCACGAGCATCTCGCGCCCTTCGTGGGCCGGGTGGTGGTGCGCTCGTGGCTCGGCGAGCCCGGCGATCGCACCAAGCAAGACGCCGGCGTCGGCTGGATTCGCGCCGCCGACTGGCTCCCTTACCAGCGCCGAACCTTCGTGACGCCGGCGTTCCCCGGCTTCATCTCCGGCCACAGCACATTCAGCCGCTCCGCTGCGGAGGTCCTGGCGGGTCTCACCGGCTCACAGTACTTCCCGGGCGGATACCTGAAGCTCGAGGTGCCGGCCGACGTGTTCCTCTCCTTCGAGCGCGGCCCCAGCGTCCCCTTCGCGCTCGGCTGGGCCAGCTACTACGACGCCGCTGACCAGGCCGGACAGTCGCGCATCTGGGGCGGCATCCACATCCAGCCGGACGACTTCGTGGGCCGCCAGCTCGGCAGCCTGGTGGGCAAGGATGCGCTACGGGTCGCGGGCACCTACTTCGACGGCACCGCGCTCTGAGCCTTGGCACTCGATTTGCTCGAAGCGAGGCGGGAGAGACACCATGCAGCGATTCTTCGGCAAATTAGGGCAACTCGGGCGGACCAACCATGACACGCGGGTCGTGAGGGCTCTTCGCATCGGCGTGGCGAGCGCGCTCGCCCTCGGCGCGTTGGCCGGAGCGGAGGCCACGGCGCGGGCGTGCGGTGGCTGTTTCATCCAGAACGAATCGACGGTGGTCACCGACCACCGGATGGCGTTCTCCATCACCAAGCAGCGCACCATACTGTGGGACCAGATTCGCTATCAGGGCGATCCCGCAGAGTTCGTGTGGGTGCTCCCGGTGAAGGACGGCGCCAAGGTGGAGCTGTCCCGCGACGAGTGGATTGCATCGCTCGATACGATGAGCCAGCCGGTCATCCAGAGCCCGCCCCTTGGCGGCGGCGGCGGCAGCAGCGGCAGCGGCTGCGGCTGCTCGTCCACTGCGACGTCGGACTCCGCCAGCTTCGGGGGAAGCACGCCGCCGGTGCAGGTGGTGAGCCAGCAGGTGGTGGGGCCGTACGAGACGGTGATCCTCCGCTCGAAGAGCCCGAATGCGCTCAAGGACTGGCTGACCACCCACGGGTATCAGGTGCCTGCGAGCGTGCAGCCGACGGTCGACGCCTACGTGCGTGAGGGCTTCGACTTTCTCGCCATGCGCCTCCAGCCGGGCAAGGGCGTTCGCGCCATGAAGCCGGTGCGCGTTGTGACGCCTGGCGCCGACGTCGGGCTGCCGCTGCGCATGGTGGCCGCGGGCGTGGGCGCATACGTCGGGCTCACCCTCTACGTCCTCGCAGAAGGCCGGTACCACCCGCAGAACTTCCCGGACGCGACCATCGACTTCAAGAAGCTGGTGTGGGACTACGGTACGAACAGCTCGAACTACCAGGCGCTCTCGCTCGATGCGATGGCGCAAAACAACGGTCGCAGCTGGCTCACCGAGTACGCGAACCTGGTGGGTACCACCAAGGGCAAGTCGGCGAGCCCCACCTTCGGGCTGCCCTCGCAGAACCTCGCCGACCTCTACTACCAGAACTGCTACGGGCCGGTGCCCACCTTCGAGCCCAAGGCCGACGCGGGCGCAGGGCTCGACGCGAGCACACTCGCCGACGCGGGCGACCTCGACGCAGGCGATCTCGATGGAAGCACGC
>JABFRG010000550.1 GCA_013141295.1 Polyangiaceae bacterium | reverse complement strand
GCCTTCGATCACCTGTACCTGCCGCGACTTCATCGGAGGGGCGTGGTGGCGCCGGACGTCGGCGCAGCGGTGGAGGATGCACCGAGCCCGGGCGGATACGTCCTCGACTCGGTGCCGGGCCTCTACCGCGACGTGCTGTCGTTCGACTTTCGCAGCCTGTATCCCAGCATCATTCGCACCTTTCGCATCGATCCGCTGGGGCTCGCGCGGCCGGGCGTCGATCCCGTGGCCGGCGAGGAGGGGGCGACCTTCGCGCGCGAGGGCGCGATCTTGCCGGAGCTCATCGCCACGCTCCACGAGGCCCGTAGCGCCGCCATGGCCGAGGGAAATGCCGCCCTCTCCCGGGCCATCAAGATCCTCATGAACTCCTTCTATGGGGTGCTGGGCACACCGGGATGCCGCTTCTTCGACTCTCGCCTGCCCACGTCCATCACCCGGCGCGGACACGCCATCATCGAGCGCGCCCGAGGGTTCTTCGAAGACCAGGGGTTGCCGGTGATCTATGGCGACACCGATTCGCTCTTCGTCCACGTGGGCGCGGGCGGCACTGAAGAGACCCTGCGCGAGATGGGGCGCGCGGCAGCAGCCGACCTCACGGCCCTCCTCGCCGCGGAGATCGCCGCCGAGCACCGGGTGGAGAGCCACCTGGAGCTGCGCTTCGAGTCGCACTATCTGCGCTTCTTGATGCCCACCACCCGCGGCGCCGATCGCGGCTCCAAGAAGCGCTACGCCGGCCTGGTGCGCGACAAGAACGGGAGCACGCGCCTGGTGATTCGCGGCCTGGAGGCGGTGCGTCGCGATTGGACGCCGCTCGCGCGCCGCGTGCAGACGGAGCTCCTGCGCCGGGCCTTCGAGGACGAGCCCTTCGAGGCGTGGCTCCGTCAAATCGCCGTCGACGTCCGGGCCGGGCGCCTCGACTCCGAGCTGGTGTATCGCAAACGGCTTCGCCGGGATCTCGAGGAGTACGCCAGCGGACCCGGTCGCGGCGTCGCGCCCCACGTGCAAGCTGCACGCATTCTCGACGCGCTGGAGGGCGAAATCCAACGCAGCACCGTGGAGTACCTCATGACGACCCGGGGCGCCGAGCCGCTGGGGCACCTCGAAGGGACCATCGACTACGCGCACTACCTGGAGAAGCAAGTCGGCCCCGCCTGCGACGTGCTCTTGCCGTTCCTCGGCACCACGTTCGAGAAAATAGCGGGCGCCCAGACCAGCCTCTTCTAGGCTGCCTCCCCTCTCCCTTCAGGGCTCGCCATTGGGCTCATCACACCCTCCCCCTGGCCCGCGCTTCCTGAAGGCACGTCGCGCCCCCATTTTGGCACCTCGAACCCGCCTCGTCTCCGCCCTGGAAGGCCGGGCCAAGACAGGAAAGGGTTCGACGCCATCGAGCGCTGAGGCGTCTTGGCTGCCATGGCTGTCGGTATCGTCCCCGCGCACGCGCACGAGCGCGCTGACGAGCACGCGTGACGATCACGACCACGATCACGATCACGATCACAGGCCACGACCTCGCGCACGCCAAGACCAGCACGCACCGCCAGCGCCCACTTTCGTGCTCGTGCCACGTGCTCGTGATCGTGGTCGTCAGCGTACGCGCGCTCGTGCGCGTGCGCGGGGACGGCGCCACCCGCGAGAGTGGCCAGAAGCTGTAAAGCCTAGCGTCACACGCTCAGATCAGCCCAATGGCGAGCGCGAAGCGGGAGGAGCCGGGGGAGGGGACATACATGCCAACTGCGTGCCCCCTTCCCGCACACCTCGCCGATGCATGCTATGCACCAACCTCGTGCGCGACGCCGAGCTCACCACCCTGTGCCAGTCGTGCGGCCTCTGCTGCGATGGCTCCCTGTTCGGCCGCGTGCCGCTGCTTCCCGCGGAGGTACCCCTCGCGCGCAAGCATCGCCTCCACGTGGTGGCGAGCGGCAGCGCCATGGAGCAGCCTTGCGCCGCGCTCGCCGACGACGACGGCAACCGCACCTGCACCGCCTACGAGGACCGACCGGCCGCCTGCGGCGCCTTCGACTGCGTGCTCCTCGCGCGCCACCGGAGCGAGGGCGGCCCGCTCGCGCCGCGCCTCGAAGCCGTCCGCCGGGTACGCGCGCTGCTCGCGACGGTGGAAGCGTCGGGCCTTCGGAGCGGTAGCGACTACGACGAGCTGGTCCAGCGCATAGCCGCCGACTTCGCGCGCGCCTGAGCTGCACACAAAAGGTCGGGATCTCACCGTGCGCGGGGCCCGCTTGGCCGAATGGGTCAACTTCGAGGCCGGTCCGGTCGAGAGCCCCGCAACCGCCGTCGCTACGGTCGAACCATGAAAACGCGCGTCAAGATTGCAGTCCTGCCTGGAGCGCTTGCTACGCTCGCCTCGCTCACCTGCGCCCTCCAGGGCGTCGCACATGCCGACCCCAACGCCGATGCACCGTCCGTCACCGTGAACGCGGGGCTCATCCAGCCGCTCCTCCTCGGGGGCGCGAACGTGGAAGTCGACTTCCGCTATGGCTGGTTCGTCGCCGCCTACTCTCACGGGTGGAGCCTCGATCTCGAAGGCTCCGCCATCGTCGGCGAGATGAAGCGTCAGGGCGTCAGCCTCCACCTGCCCTATTCGACCGGGTTCGGCCTGGGCGTGACCCACTGGTTCGCGGCGCTCCGTTCCTTCGTCGACCTCCGCTTCGAAGGGAAGGTCCATCGCTTCGAGGCCACCTACGCGTCCAGCGACGGCCGCACAAAGACCGATATCGCGAGCTACGCGACCTACACGCTGGGCGGCGGCGCCTACTGGACGTACTTGCCATTCGCCGGGCGAACCGACGCCCTCCGGGGCCTCGACATCTCGGCGAGCGTGAGGCTGTGGCCCAAGGTCGCGTCGAGCCTCTCGGGAAACGAAGTAGTCTATCGAAACGCCGCGACGAACCGAGATGAGACGCACCGCGCGGCGAACATCGGTATCGCGGATACGCCGCTGGTGGTCAACGTCTCGGTGGGGTACCTGTTTCAGTAGCCTGCAGCCACACGCTTCTCCGTGTGGTATTCGTCCCGGCATGGGCGCCACCATCATCGCCTCCGTCGTTGCCCGCGTCGTGGACGAGGGGGTTCGCCGCGGCGTGGACCCGCGGGCCCTCGCCTCCATCGTGGGTGAGCGCCCGGGTCTGGTGGCCGATGCGCGGGTGGCCATCGACGCGGCCTACCGCTGCTTCGCGCTGTGTTTGGAGACGACGCGGGACCCGGCCTTTCCCCTGGCGGTGGCGCGCTCGATCTCCGTCGAGGACTACTCGGTGCTCGGCTTCGCGTCTCTCACCAGCCCCAGCGTCGAGGTGGTGTTCGAGCGCATGGTTCGCTACGGCCATCTCATCACCGACTCCGGCGCATGGCAGACCCGGCGAACGGCCGCGCACTTCGAGCTCACGTGGGTGCGCGCGGGGCGAAGGACCCTCGGGCACCGTGCCGCCAACGAGTGCGCGGTGGCAGAG
>JABFRG010001190.1 GCA_013141295.1 Polyangiaceae bacterium | reverse complement strand
GCGCGCGCGACCCGCATCGTAGAAGGATACACGACTTTCGGCGGCGCACCCGCGGCGCCTCACTCCGGTCGCTGGATGCCCCGGCACTCGAGATCTTTCGGCTTCAGGTCGTCGCCGCAGAGATGAGGCACCGACGCGTGGTATCCGACCCAGGGAGCCGAAGTGCCGCCGCCCTCCCAGGAGACCAGGTTGACGCTGGCGGCGCCCTCCTTCGAGCTCCAGCACCAGAGCTCGGCGCTGCCGTTTTCGTTGCTGGTGGGACGCTTGCCCTGGACCCAGCAGAAGCGATCCTTCTCGGACCACGCGTGACCGGTGGCGAGCAGCCCGGGATCGCGCGAGAGGAGCGCCGGAGGCTTGTCGCTGGCGAGGTCGGTGAGGGTCAGCGCTGCAGCGCTGGGCTCGCTCCCGAAGGCGGCCATCATGCTGCCACGTTGCGAGAAGCTGAGCGCGTCGACGCGATGCTCGACGTGCACCGACTTCCGCAGCGCGCCGCTGCTCGTGTCGTAGAACCGAACGTCCTGGTTCTCCGGCGCGTGACGCTGCACCACCGCGACGGAGCCCTCGAGGAAGCGGCACGCGAACACCTCGACGTCGTCGAGGAGGACCGCGCCGTTGGTGCGTTCGAGGCGGCTCGTGCTGGTGGTCCAGGTGCGACCCCACAGCACCGGCTGATGTACTTCGGACGTGCTGCGCCAGACCAGGCTGCCGCAGGGCGTGGTGTGGCCGTGGGTCTCGACTTGCTCACGAAGCAACGTCCAACCCAGCCGCACGGCCCCCAGCGTGAGCCCGACCCCGATCGCTGCGGCCCATGGGCGCCCTATTCGCACGCCCCGAAGCTACTCCAGGTGCGCCGAAAGGAGAAGCTAGCGGCGCTGGAGCACCTTGGCCAGGGCGAGGGCTTGACGCACGTCGTCCGCGCCGAGGCCAGTGGCAGCTGCGAGCTCCGCGGCCGTCGGCGTTCGTCCGTACGCTTCGCGAAGTCCGCGGGCAGCGGTGAGCACGAGCTGCAGGTTGGCTTCGCCGCGGCCGCCTTGCGGCGACGAGACGTTGACTCCGCGGGCTTCGAGCAGCTCGAACACCGGCTCCACCTCGTCGTTCGCGAGACCGAAGCGCGCCGCCTCTTCGCCCACCGCGTCCAGGGGAATTTCTCCGGCTCCGGGGAACCGGGCGACCAACGCGGCGACGACCTGGGCGATACGCGACACGGAGGGTACTCTAGCTTTAATGGGACTTGGGAGGCTCTTTTCCACCTCACCGCCAGAGGGCGAGACCAGAAGTTGCGGCCCGGTCGGCCTGGGCGCATAGTCCCAGGATGGGTCGTCGTTCCTTATTTCTTACGGTTCTGGGCGGGCTCGCCATCGTCGCCGCCTGCAGCGACAAGCCCACCCGCGCGCCGCTGGTCAGCGGCGGGTCGAGCGGCACGGGTGGGGGCACCTCGTCGGGCGCTTCCGATGGAGGCATCTCGCTCGACGGGGGGCAGGTCATCACGCTCTCCGATACGCAGCTTGCGCCGTCTTCGCTCCTGCTCACCGGCTCGCACGTGTTCTGGATCGACAAGGGCAATGCCACCACGCTCGGATCCATCCAGCGCGCCGCGCTCCCCTCCGGGGCCCCCGAGAGCGTGGCGAAGAACGTGCCGGGCCCGACCTCCATCGCCATCGACGCGTCCGGGGCCCTGTTCGTTTCCATCGTTGGCGAGGACGCGACCCTGCCGGGTATCTACCGCGTTCAGGGCTCGACCCTGGTCGCCGTGTCCACCGGTCCAGAGGATGAAGCGCCCAGCTCGCTCGTCGCCGAAAAGGGTGATCTCTTCTGGCTGTCCACCAGCGCGGGTGGCGTGTCGCTCCGGCGAAAACCTGCCGCAGCGGGCGCCGTGACCATCGGGCAGTCGGTGGTGGGCACCTATGGTGAGCACGCCGTGGTGGTGAGCAATGGCCAGGTGTTCGCCGCGCTCGACGCCGGCGGCAGCGGTACGATCCTTCGTGCGGCCTCCAACAGCACCGGCGGGGCCGGCGAGGTCATCGGAAACGTGGTGGGAGGAATCGGTCAGATCGTCCTGGCCCCGGATGGTGCGTCGCTCCTGGGCGTGACGCCGGGGGGCATCGTGCGCGTCGACCTGACGTCCGGCAAAGCCACGCCGCTCGTCTCGGGCCTGGGGACGCCCACGGTGCTCGCTCGTGACGGCAATAACCTGTTCTTCTTCGACGCCAAGGCGGGGACGGTGTCGCGGGTGTCCACGGCCGGTGGTACCCAGGATAGGATTCTCGACGGCTTCACCACCGTCAGCTCCCTGGCCGTGAACGGCACCGGCGCATTCCTCACGCCCACCAAGTCGGTGGTCTTCGTTCGGTTCTAGTGGACCCTTCGGCGACCTACTGCAGCACCTGCTGCCTCGAGCTCTCGGGGTTGCCCGAATGGAGCGAGGAAGGCGGTGCCTGCCCGCTGTGCCGGGACCAGCAGCGCTTTGCCTCGGCGCACGAGCTCGACGGAGCCCTGAGGCGATGGGCTTCGGTGGTCCATGCGCAGACCGTGTCGGAGCGAGACTTTCGAGACTTCCTCCTGGGAACGCTGGTGGAGGCCGACGTTGCTGCGCTGTTCGCGGCCTACCAGCGAGGCGAGCCGCTCGCCGTGGTCTGCGATCCATTTGCCCGTGCCGGAGGCAGCCCGGCGAGCGTGGGCCCGACCTCCGAGCGGGCGCCCACCTCGGAGCGTGTTCGCAACGTGCCTCTGGTGGTGCCGGCCGAGGTCGAGCTCCCGGTGCAGCGCTTCGAGCCCGCGCCGCTCGAGGCGACGCCGCAGATCGACCAGGTGCCGCGCGCCTTGCTGTATCCGCTCGCCAGCGTGGCCGCAGCCGACGGCATCGTGGACGTAGAAGAGCGGTGGTACATCGACTCTTGCTTGAAGCGCTATGGCCTCGAACCAGCGACCGACGGCGAGATGGTGGTGTACTACCCGCTCGACTACGCGGCCCTGATTCCTCCGGTGTTTCGCGAGGCACTGGTGGCGGAGATGTGCGCCGTGGCCATGATCGACGGCCTACCCGACGCCGCCGAGGCGCGGATGATATATGCATATTGCACGGAATGGCGCATTCCCGAGGACTACGCGCGCGCGCAGTTGGTGGAGCTGCAGAGGCGCAACACGTCGCTCGCGCGTCGCGCCTGGCTCGGGTTTCGGAACTACCTTCTTCCGGGACGGTGGGAGAATACGAAGCTATAAGGTGAGGCACCCGTCATGAGCCAACCCCCGTTTGGGACGCCTCCGCAAGCTCCGCAGGCCCCGCAAGCTCCGCAGGCCCCGCAAGCTCCGCAGGCCCCGCAAGCTCCGCAAGGAGCGCACCCCAATCCCTTCGCCCAGGGGGCGCCGCATCCCTCGCAGATGGGTCAACCTCCGCCGCATCCTTCGCAGATGGGTCAACCGGCGCCGCATCCTTCGCAGATGGGTCAACCGGCGCCGCATCCTTCGCAGAT
>JABFRG010000293.1 GCA_013141295.1 Polyangiaceae bacterium | reverse complement strand
CCTCCTCAGCGGCGCCGCGAACGGGCGTCGCTGAGACAAGGAGACCGCATGGCGCTCATTCGTGCTGGGACCTGGCGCATGCCGAAACCACCGCCGCGCAGCGGCTTCGTTCAACTGAAACGGAGTGAGGTTCGCCGGCCTGCTTCCTAGGAGCGGAGTGAGGGACCCCCTCTGCCACTTCGTTGCAGAGATCGATCGGTAGGGAGCCTCCGGATTTTCGCATCGGCCCCGGACGGCTAGCTCCACAAAAAGCGAACGGCGGGCAGCGCGAACGCCGCCCGCCGTCGGGACCCGAGCTCAGTGACCGGTGGGGGCAGCCGAGGGGGCAGCCGAGGGCGCCGCAGAGGCCGACGCGGCGGCCGGAGCGTTGGCGCCCAGTACCTTGGTGCTCCGTCCACCCTCCGGGAGGTAGTGGTCGAGCTTGCCGAGGTACCAGCTGATGCCGCCGATGACGACGACCGCGAGCGTGATGTAGAGCCACCAGGGACGGCCCTTCTCCTCGTAGGGATCCGTCATGGTGCGGCTCGCGCCGTCCGGCAACAGCGCGAGCTTGGTGAGCGACGCACCGAAGGGCACGTTGAGCTTGGCCATGGCGTTCACGGCCCAGCCGTTGGCGTCCAGGAGCGGGCCCAGGTTGCGCTTCCGGAGCTTGAGCCAGGCCACCGCCATGGAGGGGCCGGAGATGGCGAGCATGATGCCCATGATGCCCAGGGGCATCCACAGCCCGAGCCCGAAGAAGGCCGACATGATGGCGCCGAAGGCGGCGGTGATGCCGCCCACCGCGACGCCCAGCGCCGCGACGGTGCCGATGTCGATCTTGGATTCTCCGGCGGGCGCCGGTGCCGGCGGCTCCACCTTCGCGCCGTCGGCGGCAGCCGCCACGGTCGTGGAGGCAGCGCCGGTGGTCTTCGCGTCGGCGGCGGCCTCGGCAGCGGCGGCGCGCTTGGCGATGGTCTCCTCGATCATCCGGATGACCTTCTTGTAGGGCGACCAGAAGGCCTGGCGGATGCTGATGGGGTTGTCGACGATCTTGGTGACGGTCGCGTCCCAGTCCTTGCCCTTGCGGTCGTAGAAGATGCCGTTGCGGCCGACCATGAGGTTGTCGATGTCGCCGTTGGTCATGGCGGCAGCGATGGACATGGCCTCGCCGTGGGCGTTCTTCAGGTCGCAGTACACGAGGTACAGGTTCGACATCGGCGCCATGCTTCCGTGCCGCCCGGCGTCGCCCACCAGCACGCAGAGCTCGCAGGCGCGCTGGTCCAGGTACAGCGTTCCCACCTGGAAGGTGGCGGGCGTCTTCTTGCCGTAGAAGTCGCGAAAGGAGACGAAGTTGTTGGCGAGCGGCATGAGGTCGCGGGCGTAGCGCACGAGACGCTCCACCGACAGAATCGCCGCCGCGAGGGGCTCGGCCTTGGTCTCTTCGGCGAAGAGCGCGTCGAACGTCGCCTGCGCGTCGCCGCCGGCGATCTCCTGAACGCGGGCCGCGCCCAGCTTCTCCACCGAGAGGCCCTTCTTGGAGGCGACCCAGGCGCCGTGCGCCTCGAGCTTGCCGAGGATCGCTTTCCAGTCGCCTTCGGTGAGCGTCGTCTTGTCGCCGATCGCAGGCTTCACGGCCTTCTCCCGAAGGTCTGCGAGGAGCGGCCCCCAAGCGGGGTTGACGCCCTTCTCCAGGGGGAGCGCACCGTCGGCGGTGATCTGCGCCAGCGGAAAGTGCGTGAGCTCCTTGGCGGTGACGTCGAGGTCCTTGGCGGCGATGGCCAGGTACTCGGCCTCTTCGCGATTGACCGCGCCCACCGCGCGGGCATCGAAGGCGGCGACCTTGGTGCGGGCGAAGAAGTCGTCGACCTTGCCGCGGACCGCGCTCACCGCAGCGTACGCTTCGGCGGCGCCCGGAAACGGCCGGGTCGCTTCATCGGCTGCGCCGGCGGCGAGCCACTCGCCGTAGGCCTTCACCTCGGCGAGGAACGTCGTCGCGAGCTCCGCCGTGAGGCCGGGGTTGCCGCTCTTGTCGGTGACCGGCGTCACCGTGCCGAGCGCGTCCTCCACCAGGCGCTTGGCGTCGGCATCCGCGGCCGACTCCACCGTGAGGACGCCATCGCCGTTGAAGGGACGCTTGTTGAACACCTCGAGGGCATTCGCCGTGTCGGCCACGCTGATGGCCTTGGCGTCCTTCTTGTCGATGGACGCCAGCACCGCCTTGGCGGAAGCGAGGATGAGCTTGCCTTCGTCGTCGTCCTGATTGATGGCCGAGAGCGGGACGGAGCCGGTGCCTTTGGCCAGCACCTTCAGGTCGTTGACGACCTTCCCGGCCCACTCGGCGGCGGCCATGAGCTCGCCCGCGCGAACGCGACCGTCGTGGTCGGTATCGATGAGCTCCAGCGTTCGCTCGTCGAAGGAGATGCCCTTCACCGGGCACGCGAGCGCCACCCACAGCTTCTGGTCGAGCTCACGAAGGCTGACGAGGTCCTCCCCGGTCGCGATCTCCACCTGATCGAATCCACCGATGCGCGCGAAGTTCCATTTGTGCTTGGCCATGATCTGCACGTCCCATACACGGGCCAAGGCCGGCAGAGCAACGACTTCGCCGGGTGTCGCCGGGTCGCGACACCTGCGGCCTCGATGGCCGTGGACAGCAGGTTCCCGGCCGCGCCAGCGAGGCTGAGCTGCAACTCCCGAAGACCATTGAAGTGCGAAGGTGGCACGCGACTCGCACCGCGCTTCCGTCGAGGTGTCGTCACAATGAACAAGTCTTTTTCGGAGTCCGATCGTCGTCGCATCCTGGCCTTCGTGGCCGCGTTCCTGTGGGCCGACTTCGCTCCCGACGCGCGCCGTTTGGGCGCTGCTGCCAAGGAGCTCGGCCTGCGCGTACAGGACGCCGCCGTGCGCCGGCTCTTGCGCGCGCCACCGCGGGAAGAGGAGGTGGACCCGGCGCGACTCTCGCCCAGGGCGCATGCGGTGACCGTTGCACTCTGCAAGCAAGCCATCCGCGGTCGCCGTTCCCTCGCCACCTTCGAGCTCCTCACGCTGCTGGAGGAGCTGGGCCCTCAGAGGACCAGGAGCACTGCCGATGCCGGTAGCCCGGTCGCCGCCTGAATGGCCTGCGCGTACAATCCCACCTGCGCCTCGTACCCGGCGCGCGCCGCGCCCAAGGTGACGTCGGCGTCGGTCTTGTAGTCGACCACCACCCACGCTTTCCCCTCGCGGAAAGCGAGGTCCACGGTGCCTTCGGCGATGCGCCCGTCCGGGAGCTCCAGGGTGAGCGGGAACTCCCGGCGCACCTCGTCGGCCGCGCGTACCCGAGCGAACAGCTCGTGGGCGAACGCCGCGCGCACCCGTTGCACCGCCGACGCCACTTCGTCGGGCGTGGCGCCGGTGGTCTTGGCGAACCAGGTTGCGTAGCGCTCGAGGTCCTCACCGGACGGGTCGGCCACCGAGAGCACCGCGTGCACCAACGTGCCGAAGCGATTGCCGGAAGCGCTCGGCCCCTCGCCGCGAGCAACCACCTCGAGCTTCACGGCGCGGCCCGGGGCAGCAGACTGCGGATCGGCGGCGGCGGCGGTGACCGGAAGGGTGCGGAAGGCCGGGACCACACCGCGCACGAGCGCGTCGTCTCGGCGGGTCTTCCATGCGGCGAAGGCCGCGGCGCCGGCGTTGACGTGGAGCTCGCCGGCGTCGGGCGCGAGGATCTTCTGCTGACGCAGGCCAACGTCCTCTTCCTTGCCCAGCGCGAGGATCGCCGGATCCCACACCACCACTTCATGGTCGCCGACCTCGGGTCGATGGAGGCCGGGACGGAGCGCGCGCTCCGGGCCTGGCGCGTTCTTGTAGCGGGAGAGCGCCTTCTGCGGCCTTTCGAGGACAGTGTCCTCGCCGAAGTCGGGGCACCGCGGGTCGCGGGTGCTCTGCCGGTAGCGGCCGATCTCCGGATAGATGGCCGGGTAGAGCGGCTTCACCCAGCCGTCGATCTCCTCGTCGCCCACCACCGGCACCACCAGCATGTCGCGCGCACGCGTGGCCGCCACGTATAGCAGGCGCAGCGACTCGTCGCGATCCGCTTCCAGCACCTCGGCCTCGTGGCTCGAGAGCTCGAGCGGCGCAGCGCCGCAGAGGGGCATGGCCCAAAGCTTCTTCTTGGCGTCGACGTAGCGCGACGCGGTGTCGTGGGCGAGCGGGCATGCCGGGTCCACCAGCACCACCACCGGAAACTCGAGGCCCTTGGCCTTGTGCACGGTCATGAGGCGAACGCCGTCGGTCCCCTCCTCGACCACCGGCGCCTCCGACATGCCCCCGCGCTCCCCTTCGGCTTCCATCGCGGAAACGAAGGCGCGAAAGCTGGTGGTGCCCCGCTGCTCGAAGCGCCGCGCGTGGTCCACGAAGCGCAGCAGATTCGCCAGCGCCTGCTCGCCGGCAGGCCAGAACGCCACGCCGGCATGGGCGCGGGTGGTCTCGAGGAGCTCGGTGATGGTGTCGGCGATGGGCCTGCGGTTTCGACGCCGATGCAAGGCACCCAGGATACTGAGTGCATCCTGCACGGGCTTCGTGGTGGCATCGAGCTTCTCCGGTGGCACCTTCCGCAGCGGATGCAGGGCGCGGCCGGTGACGTGCCGGAGGGTGAGCAGCGCCTCGTCGGAGAGCGCGAAGAACGGCCCGCGCAGCGTCGCGTACACCGAGAGCTCGTCGTCGGGCCACTCCAGCGCGGCCAGGGCGTTCTTCACCGCCAGCACCTCTTCGCGCGCGTGGAAGGTGCGTCCGCCCACCAGCACGTGGGGAATGCGCCGAGCCTCGAGGGAACGCACGTAGGGGCGCGTGATGTCCTCACCGAACGACGAGAGCCGCCGAAACAGCAGGCACACGTCACGGGCGCGAACCGGCCGGGGCGTGCCGCCCTTCTCGGCGATCTGGAATCCGCTCTCGCGGAGGAGCCACTCCACCCAGGCGCCCACCGCGTCCGGGTACGACTGGCCCAGGTAATACGTGGACACCTTGCCGGTCATGGCGGAGTACGGCGCCGGCACCGGCAGCGCGATCACCCCGGGCATGTCCGCGCGTTCCTTGCGGTGGGCCTCGATGGGCACGTACGCCGCCTGGGACCCTTGCGCGTTCGCCACCATCTGGTTCGAGAGCGCGCCGTTGACCACGCTGCAAATGGCCGGCACGGAGCGGAAGTTTTGCGTGAGGAATACGAGACGCGCGCCCTTGGCCAGCAGATCGCGCTTGATGCCCTCGTAGAGCGACACGTCGGCACGGCGAAAGCGGTAGATGGATTGCTTGGGGTCGCCGACGATGAAGATCTTGCCCGGCACCTCGCCGGCCAAGGCCAGGAGAATCTCCGCCTGGAGCGGATCGGTGTCCTGGAATTCGTCGACCAGGATATGCGTGTACTTCGCACGCAGCTCGTCGCGTACCGTCACGTTCTCCAGGAGCAGATCGCGGGCCCGCACCAGGAGGTCGAGAAAGTCCACCTTGCCGCTCTTGCCCAGCATCTCCACGTACGCGTCTACGAGTGGGCGCAGGTCCTTCTGGAGGCAGGAGGCGAGATCGGCGTCGGCCAGCCGGAGGACCCGGCGAATTTCTTCGTAGACCACATCGCGACGGGCGGCCACGTCGCCGGTCGTGAAGCCGCCCCCGAAGCGCGAGCCGAAGCCCTTGTAGGTCCACACCTTGCGACGCGGGCCGGAGATACCGCGCCGGAGCGCCTCTTCGATGCCGTCGTAGTCGCGACCGGTGCCCACCGACTCGAGTCGCTCGATGTCGTCGTACACGGAAGCGATGTAGCGAATCGACTCCGCGAAGTAGTGCTCGGGATCGGCGGCCTGCGGCGCCAGCTCGGCCAGCGCCTTGAACCGCACCAGGATGCCGTCGAGGTCCTTCTCCCGCGCGAAGACCGGGCGCTCCCAGGGGGCGGCGAAATCGCGCTGCCCCACCAGCCGAAGACCGGCGTCGTACAAGAGACGCCGCGGTGAGCCGGCCCCTTGCGCCTCGCGACCACGGCGACGGAGAATGCGGCGAACGCCCTCGCTGGGCTCCGAAAGCTCCCGCTGGAACCAGCGCTCGAACGCCTCGCCGTAGATGCGATCCTGCTCGCCCTCGTCGGCCACCGCGAAGAGCGGATCGACCTGGGCGGCCACCGGCCGCTGCCGGAGCACGTTGGCGCAGAACCCGTGGATGGTGCCGATCTCGGTGGCCTCCAGCTCCCGCAGGGCGAAATCCAGGCGCACCCGCTCCTCGTGGCCCGGCGCAAGGCTCTGCCGGGCGCGTTCGATCTCGCTCCGGAGCCGGAGCTTCATCTCGCCGGCGGCCTTCTCGGTGAAGGTGACGGCGACGATCGACGAGAGCGTCGCGCGGCCCGTGCGCAGGAGGGCGAGGATGCGACCCACCAGCGCGGTGGTCTTGCCGGTGCCGGCCCCGGCTTCCACGATGAGCGTGGTGTCGAGATCCTCGGCGATGGCGGTGCGGTCGGCCTTGTCCTTCACGCTTGGCTCCGGAGCTTCTTCAGCGGGTTCAGCGGGGTCTGCGCCTTCTTCTTCACCCGCAGCTCCTCGTAGGGGCCGCAGATGCCGCGGTAGTCGCAGTACGTGCAGGCGCCATCGGCCGGAGCTGCCGGCAGGAAGCCGGTGTCGAGGGCCGTGCGCACGGTGTCGGTGACCACCTGGGCGGCGTCGCGCGCCCGCTGATCGAGCGGCATGTCCACCGCCTCGAAGCCCGCCTGATGGGTGCAGTAGTACAGGCGCCCGCCGGAGACTTTGGTTCCCGGCATGAGCGCCTCCAGCACCAGCGCATAGAACACCGGCTGCAGCACGTCGCCGCCCTTGATGACGTCGCCGTGGGCGGCGCGCACCTTGCCGGTCTTGTGGTCGGTGGCGCGGAGGGCGCCGTCTTTGCGGCGCTCCACGAGATCGATGGAGCCGCGGAGGCGCAGCCCGCTGGGGATCTTCACGTCCTCGTCGCGACTCAAGGGATCGCGCGCGTCGCCGCGATCGCGAAGGCCGAAGGAGAGCTCGAAGAAGGCGGGTGTGTACTCATGGTCGCGCACGGTGCGTCGCAGCCACTCCCGGAGATCGGCGCGAATGCCCAGCAGGCCGTCTTGCCACACGCGGTCGATGGCCGGCACCAGCTCTTCCTCGTAGCTGGCAGC
The DNA here is from genome assembly GCA_013141295.1 of Polyangiaceae bacterium. Taxonomy (GTDB): domain Bacteria; phylum Myxococcota_A; class Polyangia; order Polyangiales; family Polyangiaceae; genus JABFRG01. Next base: position 10,287 of record JABFRG010000293.1, on the reverse strand, counting down.
CACCTCGCGCACCACGTCTTCGAGCATCTGGAAAGCGCGCTCCTGGGCCGCCTGCGCCAGCGGGAGCATGCCTTCTTCGCGGAGCCGAAGGAGCAGGCGAAACTGGGCTTCGTGCACCAAGGAGCCGCGCTCCATGGGGTCGAGCTCTTCGATGGGCGCGAGCTCCTGCCGCGGCGCGAGGCGCAGTACCGCCTGGAGGTAGAAGCGGTACGGACAGGCAGCGAAGTTCTGCAGCGCCGTGGGCGAGTAGCTGCGCGCGGTGATGGCGTGCGGCAAGAGCGCGGCCTTGCCCCCTGCCCCGGGCTCCACCAGGCCATCGGCCGGCGTCCACTTGCGGAGGCTCCAGCGCTGGGCGCGCACGCGAAGGGCTCGGCCCAGGTGCGGGTTCTGCGAGAGCAGGTAGCGCGCCAGGCCCACCGAGTCGTCTTCCTTGGTGGAGAGGAGGCGCTCGAGCATCGAGAGATCGTGCTCCGCTTCGTCGATGGCGGTGAGCGGGTCCTGGGGCGCGGGCCAGCCGAGGCGCGCGTGGGTCCCCTCCTCCGCCGCGCGCGAGAGCTCGTCGAAGCCGAGGAGCGTGCCGCGGGCCGCGCGCACCACCTCGAGGGCGTAGAACGAGGGCGTGCGTGGACGCGCGCCGTCCACGTCGAGGCGCGGATAGGAGAGGATCACCTCGGCATCGGCGGCCGACACCGCCAGGCGCAAGAGCGCGCGCTCGGCGTCGGCGCGCGTCTCGTTGGTGTCGAGGGAAGGCCCAATCGTGCGCCGGGCGGCGTCGAGGAGCAGCGGATCCTCGGTGATGCGCTGGGGAAACATCTTCTCGGCGAGGCCGGGGACGAACACGGTGTCGAAGGAGAGACCGGCGGCGTCCTCGATGCTCCCCACGAACACCGCGCCGAAGCGGTCGCGCGGCGGCGGCACCGCCACGTCTTGGAGCCGTGGCTCGAGAACCATGTAGACCTCATGGATCTCGATGGGCCCGACGGCACCCATCGGCGCGAGCTCGGCGAGCACCCGCAGCACCGGGTCCGGACGGCGCAGCGATCGCGTGGCGAGGGCCGCAAGACGCGTGGTCCACTCCCCCCAGGTGGCTTGCTTGGGCAGCGCCTCGAGGTCGGCGAGGAGCGGAAGGGCGAAGCGGCGAAGGCCCGCGAGGGCCCGCAGATCGCGGGTGAAGCGCTCACGCGACTCCTCTTCGGCTTCCTTGGCAGAGAGCTCCAGCGACTTGGCGAGGCCTTCGAGGCGCCGTTCCCAGCGACCGATGCCGCCGATCACCGCGGCGTCGACGATGAGGCGCTCCCAGAGCCGTGGCGTGCGCAAGGTACCGGCCTCCACCGGCACCGCGTCGGGCTCCTCTACCGCGCGCTCTTCCTCGGGCGCGGGCTCGGTCTCGTCGAGCAACTCGTCCTCCACTGGAAGAAAGCGCACCTCGGCCGGCGGCGGAGCGCCCTCGGGGGTGGCGTCCGGCACCTCGCCCTCCGAGAGGAACTCGCCGAAGCGCGAGGCCGAGAGATCTTCCTTGGCGCAGGAGAGGAGCGCGAGGAACGCCCGGCCCGCGGGGCTCGGCCTGCGCGCACCCCGGGCGAGGTAGAACGGCACGCCGGTGCGACGGAACGCCTCTTCCAGGTGGGGCCGGTACACCTGCGGCGTCCGCAAAAGGATCCCCATGCGGTCGAACGGAACGCCGCTCTCCGCCTTCGCCAGGAGCGCGCGCATGAGCTCCACGCACTCGCGGCTCTCCCCCGGCGCCGAGAGCACCCGCACCGGAAACGGCGCATGGGCGTCGGAGAACAGGGCGTCACCGATGGTGGCGTCGGGCGCCGGCTCGCGGCTCAGGTCTGCGGCCCGTGCCTCGCGCACCCAGGCGTCGTCCGAGGCGCGGAGCACCAGAGCCTCGGGTGCCGCTGCGATCAGCGCCGACAGAAGCCGTCGCTCCAGGACCGTCGCGGTGGGGACGTCGAACGCCAGCGTGGGACCGGCCGCGGCTCCGGCGCCTTCGAGGGCCGCAGCGTAGACGATGCCCCGGTCGGCGAGCCCGTCGCGCTCGAGCTCGAGGATGTATTCTGCATACAGTTCTCTCAGCTCGGGGCCCGGATCGCCGACGCCCGCCATGCCCAGGTCGTCGAACGTCCGCAGGAGCGCCCGGGCCAAGCCGGGTCGATCCGCGAGCGTCTGCAGTACGCCGAGGGCGCCCGCCGCCGCCTTGCGAAACACCACCCGCGCCACCACCGCCTGGAGCGCCGCCCGGGAGGCCGGTACGCGCCCGGTGCGCGCCAGCTGCGGCAGCGCCAGCGAGAAGGCGGTGCGCGGCAGCGTGGTGGACACGAATCCGAAGGTGGCGACATGACCGGCGCCGAACAAGAAGCCCCGCAGCGCCTCCCGCGACGGGCCCAGCAGGACGGCGTCTTTCCTGCCCTGGAGCCACCGGCCGGCACGCTCGATGCGATGCCGGGCCCGGGCGGCGACGAAGAGGTGCTTCACGGTGCGGGCGTGGGACGCTTGAGCAGCAGCACCACCCGGCCGGTGCGACCACCTTGCACGTTGGTGTCGAAGGCCGAGGTGAGCTCCCAGCCCTGGGCGCCCAGCTCGTTGAGCTTCGCGGTGGCAGCGTCGAGATCGATCTCGCCGCTACTCTTGAAGAAGCCCATCGATGCGTCGAAGGCGATGCTCGTGTACTCCCACTTGACCATGGGGCGACGGTACACCGCGCCCCCGATGGACGCCATGCTCTTCAGCCGTGGACCGACAGGAGCTCCACCACGGCGCGGCCTTCTTCGATGGACCGCTCGCGATCGATGCGAAACTCGAAGACCCAATCCTTGGCGTCCTCGGCGTCGAGCAGAATCTGGCTGCCCACCCAGGTCTTGGGGTCGAGCGTGAAGTACTCGGTCTTGCGCGACTCGGGGCCGGCGAGCAGCATCGGATGCGCGTCGAAGTACGGCCCGAAGGCCTTCTCGATTTCCAGCGGTGTGACCGTGCCCAGCGCTTCGGCGGCCAGCGCCGAGTCCTTCCGCGAGACCGCGCGCACGCACGCGAACACGGCGTTGCGAACCAACACGGTGAACGCCTTGGGGTCGGTCATGACGTGGCGCGAGCCCTCCGGCACCAGCTCGTCGGTCGGCTCCGGGCGGGCCAAAAGGCCGCCGCTGCGCATGCGCTCCCACTCGTCGACCAGGCTGGAGTCGACCGCGCGGATGATGGCGCCGAAGAACGTCTCCAGATCGCGCACCTCGTCGCTCTTCGCCTCTTCGGGCACCGTCTGCGCCAGGATCTTGTAGATCTCCGAGAGGTACCGGAGCAGAAGCCCTTCTGCGCGCTCGACGCCCAGCTCGCGGACGTACTCGTTGAACGAGAAGAAGCCTTCGACCATCTCGCGGGCGATGCCCTTCGGGCGCACATTCTCGGCGCTGGCCCAGGGGTACGCGGCGGCGAAGGTGTTGAAGGTGCCGTAGATGAACTCCGAGTTGGGCTTCGGATACTCCATCTTCTCCAGCTCCTCGATGCGGGCGTCGAACTCGACGCCGGCGGCCTTGAGCTGCCCCATCTTCTCTTTCTTCATCTTGTCGAGCTGGCGGTCGAGCAAGAGGTCGGGGTTCTCGGCGATGGCCTCCACCAGCGAGAGCACGTCGAGGGCGTAGCTCTCGCTCTTCTCCTTCACCTCCGGGAGCACGCTCCACAGGTAGAGGGCCAGTGTATGATGCATCGAAAAGTCGTGCTGCAGCCCTTCGCGCAGGCGAAAGCCGTACTCGTCACGCACCAGGATGTTCGCCTCCATGAGCGAGCGCACCATCTGGATGGCGGTGCGGCCGATGGCCCGCTTGTCGACGTCGCGCTCGTGGGAGCGGGCGATGAGGCGCGCCAGGGCCATGAAGCCGCCGTCCTCCTCCCGGGTGAGCACGTCGAGGACCATGGCGTGGGTCACCCGGAAGCGCGAAACCAACGGCTCCGGCTGCGCGGTGATGAGGCGCTCGAAGGTGGCCTTGTCCCAGTGCACGTAGCCCCGCTCGGGCGGCTTCTTCTTGACGATCTTCCGCTTCTTGGCCGGATCGCTTCCGGCCTTCGACTCCATGCGGATGTTCTCGATGACGTGCTCCGGCGCCTGGGCCACCACGCTGCCGCGGTCGTCGAAGCCCTTGCGGCCGGCGCGGCCGCTGATCTGGTGAAAGTCGCGGGCGCTGAGGATGGCGGTCTTCTCGCCGTCGAACTTGCAGAGCTTGGTGAAGAGCACGGTGCGAATGGGCACGTTCACGCCGACGCCGAGGGTGTCGGTGCCGCTGATCACCTTGAGGAGCCCCGCCTGCGCCAGCTTCTCCACCACCAGCCGGTACTTGGGGAGCAAGCCTGCGTGGTGAATGCCGATGCCGTGCCGAAGATACCGCTGGATGTCCTTGCCGGCCGGGGTGTCGAAGCGGGCCCCGGCGAGAATGGCGGCGATGGCCTTCTTCTCCTCCTTGGTGCACACGTCGATGCTCATGAGGTTCTGCGCCTCTTCGGCAGCGCCGCGCTGGGTGAAGTTCACCAGGTAGATGGGCGCGCGGGCCTCCGAGAGCAGCTTCTGGATGGTCTCGTGGAGCGCGGTCTCGGCGTAGCGAAAGTCGAGCGGCACCGGCCGCTGGGTGCTGCGGACGGTCACCGTGTCACGGCCGGTGAGGTCCGAGAGAGCCTTCTCGAAGCGCTCGGTGGGTCCCAGGGTGGCGCTCATGAGCAGGAACTGCGCGTGCTCCAGCACCAAGAGCGGCACCTGCCAGGCAACGCCCCGCTCCTTGTCCGCATAGTAGTGAAACTCGTCCATCACCACGCAGTCGACGTCGGCGCGGCGCCCCTCGGCGAGAGCCACGTTGGCGAGCACCTCGGCGGTGCAGCACACCACCGGCGCGTCGCGGTTCACCGATGCGTCGCCGGTGGTCATGCCCACCCAGTCGGGCGAGAGCGCCCGGGCCAGCTGGAAGAACTTCTCGCTGGCGAGAGCCTTGATGGGCGACGTGTAGTACGCCCGCTCGTCGCGGCAGAGCGCGCGAAAGTGCATCGCCAGCGCCACCAGGCTCTTTCCGGAGCCGGTGGGTGTGTTGAGGATCACGTTCTTTCCCGCGTAGAGCTCGAGGATGGCCTCTTCCTGCGCCGGATAGAGCTCCACGCCCTCCTCCGCCACGTAGGCGAGAAACGCATTCAAGATGTCGTCTTCCCCGGCGCCATCGCTCACGCGTGCGATCCGGAGACCAAGGGGGCCGTCCATGCGGCGCACCCTACACCAGGCCGCGGCGCGCAGGGGGCGCGCCCTGCATATCTTGCGGCCCGAGCGACGAGGTGAGTGTTCGTAGGTGCGCGCCGGGCCATTTGTTGGGTTGCGCCGCGGAGACCGCGGACGATACCTTGGAGGGAATATGCGCCGCGCCCTCCTCGCCCTCACCGCCTCGTTCGCCATCATGGGTTGCCCGGACCCGAACAAGCCCGAGGTGGAGCACCCGAAGGTCGGCAACATCATCGACCCGAGCGCGCAGCAGACCTCGGTGGTGACCGGCAACAACGAGCCCTTGGTGGTGGACTGGGCGGCCACGGCGCGCGGCAACCTCGAGACCACCATGCACGACGGTCTCGCCATCGTGTCGTTCACGCCCCAGGGGCTGCGGGTTCTCAATGGGTGCCACGTCGACGGCAACTACGGCTTCATCGGTATGGCGATGAAGCAGCAGGTGGTGCGCCTGGAGAACGAGCAAGAAATCAAAGCCAACCTGCCGCTGGGCGGCCTCGGTCTGGCAGCGCAGTTCGGCGGCGAGTTCCAGCGCGGCGCGGTGCTCGACGTGGCGCTGGTGATGGTGGGCAAGATGCGAACGACCTGGCGCTCGGTGGCCCGCAAGGATCTCCAGGGCGACTGCGCAGGCGCGACGCACTTCGTCCGCGGCGCGCTCGTGGGAGCCTTCGCCATGGACAAGGGCCAGAAGAGCCAGGCCCGGGCTGCCGCGCAGATTTTCGGCTTCGGCGCCAACGGTGGGACGCGCACCTCCGAGGGGCTGCACCAGACCGACGGCCGCCTGGAGGACTGCGCGAAGGCGTCGCCGGAGCTTCCTTCGCCGCCCGGCCAGTGCGCCGCGCTGGTGCGGCTGGACCTCCAGGAGATCGCCCAGGACGAGAAACGCGCGGACGTGAAGGCGCAGCCCTCTACCACCGGCGACGCGGTGGAGACCACGAAGTGTCCCTCTGGAATGGTGTCGGTCGATGGGAAGTGCGCCGAGAAGGGCAGCACCACCACCGCCTACGAGTGCACCGGCGAGCGCGCCGACGAGTGCTACACGCAGTGCGAAAAGGGGAACCTGGCTTCGTGCACCAAGCGGGCGCAGATGGGGCTCACCGGCGTCAACGGCGCCACCAAGGAGCCGCTCGCAGCAGCCAAGCTCCTGGCGGTCGCCTGCAAAGCCGGTCACGCCCGCGGCTGCGGCATTCTCGGCGCGGTGTTCCTGGACCCCAAGCTCGTGCAGACGCCGGATCCCAAGGGAGCGTTCGATCTCTTCCAGCGGGCGTGCAACGCGGGCGACGAGTTCGGCTGCTATGGCGTCGGCGGCTCGTACCTGTTCGGCCGCGGCGTGGCCAAGGATCAGCGCTCGGCGGTCAACGCCCTCGCCAAGTCGTGCTCCGGCGGCTGGGATGCGGGGTGCAGCGATCTCGGCGTGCTCTTCTTGGGTGGCAACGGCCTCGCGCGCGACGACGTGAAGGCCGCGACGCTCTTCAAGCGCGCGTGCGACGGCAAGAACGCCACCGGCTGCGGCAACCTCGGGTACATGGTCGAGACCGGCACCGGCGTGAGCAAGGACATCAAGCTCGCGGCGCAGCTCTACGAGAAGGCCTGCAACACCGATGACGAGTCTTGTTCGAGCGTCGCCGTGCTCTTTCAGCTCGGCAAGGGTGAGCCGAAGAACGACGGGGCGGTGGTCAAGCTCCACCAGAAGGCATGCACCGCCGGCTCGGTCATCTCCTGCGCGTTCCTCAAGTCCTACGTCGACCCGCGCGTGACGCTGGACCTCGAGAACGCCAAGAACGCCATGAGCGTGTGGCAAGGCACCTGCAGCAACGGCATCGTCCGGGATTGCACCCAGGCCGCCGTCATCGCCCTCTCGGTGGGGCTCAAGGACCAGGGCTCGCTGCTCATGAAGAAGGCCTGCCAGCTCGGCGACGACTGGGCCTGCGCCAACGACAAGCTGGTCATCAAGGCGCAGTAGCCTGCGTGGCGCGCCTCTACCGCTACGTGGGGCCGGAAGAGACGCGCGAGCGGGCGGGAGGGTCCGCCGCGGGCGTGGAGATCGCGACCGCCGGTGCCCTCCGCTCCTTCGTCGAGGCCCTCGGGGGGCCTGGGCGACGCGGGTCGACTCCCCTCACCTTCGTGGTCGGTGAGCGCGGAGAGCTGCGCGTTGCGGTACGGGGCGCCGAGCACGTTGCTTGCGCAGGTCCCGGCGAAGCGGGTGCGCCAGCGCGGGTGCGAGCCGCCGGCGAGCTCTTGGTGCGAACCGAAGGCGACGCGGGAACGCACGTCGAGGGCGCATCGAATCAGTCGACCGGCTACTGCCCGGAGCCGGAGTCTTTCGCCGCCCTCGCGGCTGCGCTCGACGCCGCCGGCATCGGGCATCCGGGACGCTACACCGAGCCCATCGTCTTCCGGCGATGCCCGAGCTGCGGCGAGCGGAACCTGGTGAAAGAGGGCTGGTTCGTGTGCGCCCTGTGCGATGCAGAGCTCCCCGCGACGTGGAACTTCTGAGCGCCCCTTAGCGGCGGTCGAAGCGGGTCGCGTAGTAGATGCCGTCGCCGGTGATGGCGTAGGCGATGTGCGGGCGCGCGCCGTCGTCGACCCGGAGCGCGATGGCCATGTCCACCCGGTCGCGGCATACGAACGACGGCACCACGATGTCCTCCAGCCAGGTCACCTGCCCCTTCGCGCGGATCTGCCTTTGATAGCCGACCAGGCACTGCGTTGCGGAGGTCGGACGCACGTAGGCGAGGTGGAGCAAGCCGAGCTTGTCGACGGCGAGCGAGGCCGCGTACCGAGGCGTCGTCGGATCGTCGGCGAGGATGGTCTTGTCGCGGACGTCGACCGACGGGGTGTCGCCGTCGAGCGACCACTTGGCCACCCGCAGCTCGGCGGTGGTCGCGCCCTGCGCGCGATAGTAGTACGCGAGGTACTTGGTCTGATCGTCCACCGCCAAGCTCAGGGAGTAGCCGGAAATGGCGTCGAGCCGGTTGTTGTCGATGGTCTTGCTGAGGCTCCACACCCCGGCGCCCAGCATCGAGTACCGCGGGACGGCGCTGCTGAAGGTCTGTGAGAGATGGAAGGCGACGTGCCCCGCACCGAACGCGTCGAAGAGCAGCGTGTGCTGTCCGTTTCCGACCACGCCGTCGAGGGCGAAGCTCCGCTGCACCGTGAGGGGGGTCGCGAAGAGCTGCGTGGCGTCCGGGCGCAGTCGGGTGTCGAGCTCGCCCGCCTCGGCCGCCGTCGCCGGAACGTAGTACGAGACGAGGACGTCCGAGGTCTTGGGCGAGACCGCGATACCGAGCTCGGTGCCGTGCCCCACCGACACCACCGCCTGCTCGGCGCCGAGCACGTTGCTGGCCGGTAGCTTTCGGTACACCACGCTGCCGCCGCTCTGGCTCACGTCGCGCTGGTAGACGAGGTGGAACGTGTCGTCGTTGCCGGCCACCATGCGCACGGCCGCGCCCACGTTCTCGAACGAGGACGATGGCACCTTCACGAGCGGCGCCGGAAGGGTGAACGTGGCACTGGCAGGTACGAAGGTGCGGATGCGCAGATCGCCCTGCTCGACATCGGTGATGCCGTTCACCGCGACGCCCACCCGGCCATTCTTCGCCACCGCCAGCGCCAGGCTGGTGACCTCCGCAGGGGACCCGGCCGACGACCACGACTCGAGCTGATAGACGCGGCGATCGGCGCAGAGTGGATCGGTCTTGGTGGCGGCCGACCAGGGATTGGCGGGCAGAGCGCACGCGGTGTCGGGCGGGCTATCGGGGAGCGGTAGCGGGCCGGAATCCACCTGCGCGTCCTGGGTTCCTGCATCGATCTCGCTCGCGGCATCGGCGCCTGCGTCGGACGGCTCCGACGCCTTCAGGCTGGAGCAGGCGACCACCGTCAGCGTCGACGCCAGGAACAAAGCGCGCATGATGCTCAAGCTACCAGATCTCAGAAACGACCGCCGCAGGTGACCCCCGGACCGGGCACACTGCAGCCGACGAACGAGAGACCGCCACGGCTGGGCTTTGGCTTGTCGTCGTGGGCGGTGACCACCAGCACCACACCGGTGCCGATGAGGACCCCGGCACCGATGAACGAAGCCACGGAGAGGACGGTCCACCGATCTCGCGCGGACACCTGGTCCTGACACTCCGCCGGAAGCGGCGTCTGTCCGCACGACTGGTTCGCATTGTAGTTGCTGGTGGCCGACTCGCGCACCAGCAGGCCCGCGCCGCCGAAGATGGCCGCTGCGCCGCCGGTGCCGACCAGCACCCAGCCCACCGTGCGCGCGACACCGGAGCCGCCGGCGCTCGGCGGATCGCCCACCGGCAGACCCCCGCGACCGACGCCGCCGGTACCGACCGTCTCGCCCTCCGGCCGACGGGACTCACGGGGGCTCATGGTGACGGTCTCGCGCGAGGTCGCCCCCTCCCCCACCACCACCGTGCGGGACACGGAGTTGAAGCCTTCCCGCCGAAGCTCCAACTGGCGCTTGCCAATCTCGACGCGGAACGGCTTCGCCGCGGGCATCACGCCCATCTTGATGCCGTCGACGAAGACATCGGCGCCCTCCGCCGCGCCGAGGATCTCGAGACTGCCCAGGTGCTGCCGGACGGTACCGAGCGCCCCCTCGAGGGCCTGGCGGTTGCGCACGATCCACGGATCCGCTTCAGCGGCGAGCGCTTGCTCCAGGTGCGCCTCGGCCCGAACCCATGCGCCCAGCGCTTGCTCCGCGAGACCAATCTGCGCCTTGCTGGTGGGTGTGGGCCGGGCCGCGTCTGCCTCCTCGAACACCTTCAGCGCGTCGGCGTCGCGGCCTTCGGCGCGGAGCGCGCTTCCCTTGCGGAGCAGGTCGTCCGGCTCGGCCGCGTAGGCAGGCGATGCCAACGCGAGCGAGAGGAGCAGGCCGCCGAGCGATGCAACGAGACGGCGCATCACGGCGGGAGAATGGGCGCGCCGTTGGCGCCTTGTCGGGCGGTGCTGGCAGCCGCGGGCGGCGCCGTGGGAGCGGGGGCCGCGGACGATTTCGGAGCCGCGCTGCCGCGCGCAGAGGGCTGCGG
>JABFRG010001117.1 GCA_013141295.1 Polyangiaceae bacterium | reverse complement strand
GGCTTTCTCACCGACCGCGGACAGAGCTCCGCCGTCGGTGAGAAAGCCATCGTGGCCATAGGGCGTCTCGAGGCGCACCGCATGCACGTCGGCGCCGCGCTCGGCGAAGAGCGCGCGCAGGGCCGCTTGGCTCTCCGCGCTCACCAGGGTGTCGGTGTCGAGGCGCACGTCGAAGAAGCGCAGCTTCGCGAAGGCCTCGGCGGCACCCGGCGGCTGTCGCGTGAGATCGTGGTGATCCATGGCGAGCGTGAGGCACACGTAGCAGGGCGCGGCGAACGCGTCGGCGAACGCGTCGCCGTGAAAGCGCAGGTAGGTGGCCATGCGGTAGGGCATACGCGGCGAGAACGCGCCAGTGACCTCGTGGGCAGGTCCTGCGGTGCGGCGCCCCTGACGAAGGTCGAGCGAAGCCGGGCTGCGGTACGTCATCCGTGCGATCTGCCGGGCCACCGAGAGACCGACGGCGGCGCGCGGATAGGTGGGATCGCGCAGGATGGCCTCCCGGGCCACGTGGTTCCAGCCGATCATCGACGCGGTGGACGCAGCCGGCGCCGCCACGCTCACGGCGGTGTGAACGCGCTCCGGAAAGAGCCAGGCAAAGCACTGCACCACCATGCCGCCGAGGGACCCACCGGCCATGAGCCGGACCCGGGGAATGCCCAGGTGCTCGAGGGCCGCGGCCAGGCTGCGTGCCTGGTCGAAGGGGGTCACGGTCGCCGGGAGCTTCGCTTCGTCGAAGGCGAGATCGCCGCGCGCCACCGGCGTGGGCAACGGAACACGTGCATCCTGCACGCGCGTGGGAAAGCCGGGGTCGAGGGGCCCGGAGCTGCCGAACGACGACCCCAGAAGATTGAACGAGAGGATGCGATGCGCCCAGGGCCGCAGCGGTCTCCCCTTCCCCGCCAGCGCCCCCCAGAAGCCGTCCGGCTCGTGGACTCGCGGCGACGCCGTGAGCGGGTGCACCAGCACCACGGTGTCCACGTGCGGATCCAGCGGCAACCCTCGGCCGACGCGGAGCGCGTCGTCCTCGGAGCTCCAGATCCATCCCGCTGCGTCGTGCGACGACACCACGGCGCCCGCCTCCAGCTCCAGCGGAGGAAGCCCGACGACGAGCTCGAGGGGTTCGTGCGGCACCACGCGCATGGAGCCGACGGTAGCGCGAAAGCCGGCACCCGAGGGCGCGCAAACGAGCGAAGTCAGCGAGTCGCTGCCAGGCGTTCCTGCGGTAGACGCCCGCTCGCAGGGCGCGTCGCGGGCACGGCCCCCTGAAGCACTGCCACGATGCCGGGGATCGAGAGACCGAGGATGCGCGCGAGTGGCGGGAGCGCAGGCGCGAGGAGCAACGTGAGGGCGGAGCTCCAACCGACGCTCGCGAGCACGAACCAACGGCGGCCGCCCCGCCCGCGGAGGAGCGACGCTTGAAGGCCGCCGATGACCAGGCCTGCGATGGGCGCCTGGGCGTAGAGCGCGAGGCGCGGGAAGCCGAGCACGAAGAGCCCGAAACCACCCGCAGAGCCGAGAAACCAACCGATCGTCACCGCGACCGCGCTCACCGCGACCCACGCGAGGCCCTTCGCCGGGACGTAGCGCTTCTCTGCGATGCCGACGAGGGTGCCGAGGACGAGGGCCCCGGCCACGTTGCCGAGGGGCCCCCGGACCGAGAGTCCAATGAAGATGCCCAGCGGCACCGCGACCACGAGGCCGATCCAGAGCCCGACGCTGACCCGGAGAAAGCGGAGGAAGCCGCTCATCGCGCGACGTCCGCGTTGTTCTGGAAGTCGTTGTGCCGGAAGAAGAGGCGGAAATCGCCCCACTTGGAGGCCACGAAGGAGCTCGTCAGACGCAGCACGCCGATGTGCACCTCCGGCGCCGAAGGCGTCTGCCGCGCGTACACATCGCAGAGCACGGAGCCCACGTTCAATGCAGCCAGCATGTCGCGATAGTCGAAGCCGCGGTTCTGCGGCAAGTCCCACCACTCCACGGTTGCTTTGGGCGCGCGGAACACGAGGTGCGAGGGACTCTTGCGAGCTCCCTCGGGGACGAGCGTACCGTCCGCCGTGCGAACCGCCAGGTGATCGACATGGAGGAAGTTGGGGGTCGGCTCGAGCGGTCCCTGCTTCATGGCCGGCATGAAGGCGAGGTGTTGACCGAGCGTGAGGGCGTCGGCCTTGATCCAATCCTGGAAGTCGATGCCGGGCCTGAGCCCCGTGTGCGGCTCCGGAACCTCGTTCGAAGCCGCGTGGCGAAAGAAGTTGGTGTCGGATTTCTGGCCCATCACCGAGGGCATGGTCACGACGTTCAGCGAAGGCTTGCCGTCCACCAGGAACTTCACGGCGAGGCCGGGCGTGAAGCCGAGGACCTTCGGATCGCCGGCGAGGCTCAGGCGAACGACGCCGAGCACCGTTTCCTGTTTGTCCGCGGTGCTCGGTTTCAGGATGCCGCTGTACGCCGCGCTTCCCGGCGCAGCTACGTCTTTCACGAACTCGACCGTGGCCACGGTCCCGAAGGGATGCGCCATCTTCCGGCGTCCCGCCAAGAGCTCGTCGCTCGAGCGGTTCAGCGTGCTGGGCATCGTCGCGAGGGAGCTCGGCGCCGTCATGGCCGTGAGGAAGAGTCCGCTATTGGGCCTGCAGCTGTTCTTGTACGGCGTCTCCGAGATCTGCTTCCAGAGCTCCTTCTGCTTCGCCGCTGCCGACGACGCCTCGTAGCTTGCCGGCAGCGCGGCGTACTTGAGCTTGCTCATGGCAATGGGGCCTTGGCAGCTCGGGTCCGGGAAAGCCTGGAGCTCCGCCTCCTCCTCCGAGAGCTCCTCCGGCGGCGCCTCGGCGACGCAGCCGAAAAGCACCAGCGACACGGACACGCTCAAAAGGTTCAGCTTGCTCAGGCTCATGCTCCACACTCCTTGCATACGAGTTCGTACGCGGATCATCTGAAGCATACGACGGCGTATGTCAAACCGAAGTAGAGCGCATGTGCGACATTTCCACCGAAGGTCACCTTGCGTGCCATGTGGACCCGCGATGGCCTCGTATACATTGAATATTCATTGCATACGGCTCCTCCGCCTGGCGGGCCCCGCCCTCCACGATCGCGCCACGACCGGTGGTCGAATTATGCGTACGCGTACGTATCCGCAATTGCTGCCGGCGAGCGACACCAGAACCTACAGGAATCGCCCAACGTGCCGCTCTCTGGAGTGACGAACATCGCTGCACGCCCGGTCGCGTGCCCGTGCCGCGCATTGGAAGGACCATGTCCACGCAGATCGTCAACGGATACCCCTGTCGGGATTGCACCGACGTCGACCTGGCCAAGAAGCGCATCGATCCGGCCCATCCCAAGGACGGCCCGGACGGCGTCGATGCCCCCCATCGAAAGGCCGCACGCGAGGAGCAGACCAAGAACCTCCAGGCCCTTGGCGCGATCCCACTCGAGGCGAGCGGGACGGTGGGCACGCGGTTCAACGCGCTTGCCTGACGCTGCTCCCCGATGATGCGTCTGCGCGGACCGACGACGGTCGCGCTATCGGAATGCCCGAAGACGCCGTTCCTATGGGAGAGGCACGACGCCCCGATCGCGACAACCTGCCCCGCCGAAGCCGGGGACGCGCGCGATCTGCAGCCGCGCTTTGGTCACTCGAATTCTTCGAGGCGCACGTCGTCGAGGGCTTCGAAGAACTCCTCGGCGGTGTCGCCCGGCTCGGGCCACACCGCACGCATTACGAGCACGAAGCGACTCCCCACCGGACGCCGGCCGCCTGGAATGCGATCGTTCGGGACCTCGATGGTGCCGCGGTCGGGGCTCCGCTCGAGGACCACGGACGTCACGTCCCCTTCCTCGTGACGGAAAATACGAACAGGCTCGCGCAGGGTCGCTCCGGTTTTCATGCTGTACCCCTTCCGGTAGTGCCGACTTGCAAATCGTACACCGCGAAGAAGCTGCGTCCACTTCTCCGAAGGCGACTCGGAATCGTTGCACAAAGGTCGCAGCGGCTCGACACGCCGTGACCGCGCGTTGTCTACCCACCCGACACGGGTGTCGGGTCGAACGACGCCTCTCAGCTCGAAGGCGCGTGCTTCTTGGCCCGCCGTGCCGCGGCGACGAAGGCCAAGCCCTGGGCGTTGAGCTCGATATCGAGGGCGAGGAGCGCGAGATCGTCTTTGCCCAGGTGCGGAGCCTCCGCGTGAATCGCGTCGGTCCAGGCGCCGCGCAGGCGCTTTTCGATGGCCTCCGCGGTGTCGTCGCTGCCCGCGGCCTCGTCGACCCATTGCTCCGCGCGATCGATGAAGCGCCGGAGTTGCTGGGCGATGACGTCGACGTCGGTCCAGGCGTCGAAGTGGGTGGGACACACCGCCGCGCGCCGAAGGTGCGCCACGCGGTCGATGCTCTTGCGGGCCTCCTCGGCATCGAAGTTGGTGGGGCTGGTGGAGGGAATGGCGAAGCGCCCGTGGTGCTGCAGCGCCGGGTACACGAGGCCGAAGGTGTCGCCGGTGAAGACCGTGTCGATGGTGGGGTCGTCGACCGCGAAGTGATGGTTGGCGTGCCCCGAGGTGTGGAGGAACGTGAGCTTTGCGCCGCCCAGCTCCACCGAGCTGCCGTCCTCCATGGCCTTCACGCGGTCCGGAGCGATGGGCGAGATGGTGCCGTACAGCGCGGCGAACCGTTCGGCGCCGTACACCGCGGTTGCGCTGGCCACGAGCTTGCCCGGGTCGACCAGGTGCCGGGCCGCACGCGGATGCGCGAGCAGGGTGGCGTTGGGGCAAGCGGCCATGAGCGCGCTTGCGCCGGCCGCGTGGTCGAGGTGCGCGTGGGTGACGATGACGTAGCGGACCTGCTCGGGCCTCTTCCCCTGGGCGTCCAGCGCAGCCATGAGCCGCGGCAACGCGTGCACCGTGTGGGCCTCGATGAAGGCGCACTCGTCACCGGCCACGCGCAGGTAGCAGGCGGTGAAGCGGGGGGTGACGTCGGCGTCGATGGTGAAGCGAGCATGGGTGGTCATCGGGGTCGAATCTTACGCCGGCCCGCGCCGCCCGGGACTAACCTTCTCGCATGAACGACGCCTTCGCCAGGGCCCGCGCGCTGCTTTTGCACCACGCCGGAGATCTCGAGGGGGCCCGGCGGGAATTCCGGTGGCCCGAGCTGGACCAGTTCAACTGGGTCGACGACTGGTTCGACCCGCTCGCCGCGGGAAACGATGCGCCGGCGCTGATCATCGTGAGCGAGGCCCGGGGCGTGAGCCGCGCTTCCTTCGCCGAGCTCTCGGAGCGGTCGAAGCGCGTGGCGCGCTGGCTGCAAGACCACGGCGTGGAGCGCGGCCACCGCATCTTGCTCATGCTGCCCAACGTGCAGCCGCTGTGGGAGACGATGCTGGCCGCCATGCGCATCGGCGCGGTGGTGATTCCCGCCACCACGCAGCTCACGGAGGACGATCTCGACGATCGCATCGTGCGCGGCGACGTGAAGCACATGGTCACCGACGCGGCCGGCGCAGCCAAGCTCGGCACCCGGCACGCGCTCGGCGTCAAGCTCCTGGTGGGTGCGGTGTCCGAGCAAGACCCCGCGGGGTTCGTGGCATACGACGAGGCGCTCACCGCGCCGCCGAGCATCGCGAAAGTGGCGACGCTCGCCCGCGATCCGCTGCTTCTCTACTTCACCTCGGGCACCACCGCGAAGCCCAAGCTGGTGTTGCACACGCATGGCAGCTACCCGGTGGGGCATCTCTCGACCATGTACTGGCTGGGCCTGCGGCCGGGCGACGTGCACCAGAACGTGAGCTCACCCGGCTGGGCGAAGCATGCATGGTCCAGCTTCTTCGCGCCGTGGAACGCCGGCGCCACGGTGCTGGTGCACGACGACGCGCGCTTCTCGGCGAAGCGCACACTGGCCGTGCTGCACGAGCACGCGGTGGCCACGCTGTGCGCGCCGCCCACCGTGTGGCGCATGCTCATCCTCGAGTCGCTGGGTGAGAAGCCGCCGCAACTGCGTGAGCTGGCGAGCGCCGGCGAGCCCTTGAACCCCGAGGTCATCGAGACCGTGCAGAGGGCCTGGGGTCTCACCATTCGCGATGGCTACGGCCAGACCGAGACCACCGCGCAGATCGGCAATCCCCCGGGTTTTCCCGTGAAGCTGGGGTCGATGGGCAAGCCGCTCCCGGGCTACGACGTGGTGCTGCTCGACGCCGCGGGCAGCGAGAGCGACGAGGGCGAGGTGGCGCTGAAGCTCGCCCCGCGGCCGCTTGCGCTCATGGACGGCTACCACGACGACGAGGTGCGCACCCAGGCGGCCACCGCCGGCGGCTACTACCGCACCGGCGACGAGGCCCGGCGCGATGCCGACGGGTACATCCACTTCGTGGGGCGCGGCGACGACGTGTTCAAGAGCAGCGATTATCGCATCAGCCCCTTCGAGCTGGAGAGCGTGCTGCTCGAGCACCCGCTGGTGGCGGAGGCGGCGGTGGTGCCCAGCCCCGACCCGGTGCGCCTCTCGGTGCCCAAGGCCTTCGTGGTGCTGGTGCCCGAGGCCGAGGAGAGCCGCGAAACCGCGCAGGCCATCTTCGCCTTCACGAGCGAGAAGCTTGCACCCTACAAGCGAATTCGCAGGCTCGAGTTCCACGCCCTCCCCAAGACCATCTCCGGGAAGATTCGCCGGGTGGAGCTGCGAAAACAGGAAGAAGCCCAGCGCGCACGCGACGAACGCGGCGCCAAGGAGCACTGGCAGGGCGACTGAAGACTCAGGCGACGAGCAGCAGCGCGCGAGCGAGCTCACCCGGCCGAAAGCACCAGGCCGGGCGGCCGTCGACGATGACCGACACCTGCCCGGGCTTCAGCTGCGGGAACGTCGGGCGCCCCACCAGAAACGCGCCGAGCTCCGAGAGCGATGGCTCGTCGGCGACCACCAGCACCGAAGGGCCGCGCGCGAGGATCTGCTTGCCCAGCACCGGCGCCGGCACACCTCCCACCAGCGTCGCCAGCACCTCGGGCGCCCCCAGGTAGTCCACGCGATCGGCGAAGAGCTCCGCGGTCTGCACCGCCGCAGGCACCGGGCTCACCAGCACCGCATCGAAGGACGGCGCCTCGGAGGTCTGCACGCGGCTGCCCACCGCACGCGCCAGCTGCCGACCCTCGGCCGAGAGAAACGGTGGCGCATCGTCGCTCGCGCGGGCCGCAAGGAGAGACGTTCGAAGGAGATAGACTTGCACGCGGCGAGCATACACGGTTGGCTCGGGCTCGGGCTCTACTCGGGATCGGGGTACGGCGTGGTGGCGGTGGCTCCGGTCTTCGCGTTGACGAGCCGCAGCTGCACGCGGGAGAACTTGGGGCCGTTCTTGTTGTACCAGTGGTGCCGCGTGAGCACGTCGAGGTACGCGATGTGGAAGATGCGCGCCACGTCGGCGTCGTCGAGCGAGGGATCGGCGATGGTGTAGCGAAGCTCCAGGACGCCCTGTTCCTGCCGCAGCTCGCCGGTGAGCGCGTCTTTGCGCTCCTTGCGATGCTCGATGAAGATCGGCTCGACGTCACCCTTCATATCGCCACTGCTGGCCTCGAAGGTCTGGCTCACGACGTTGCGCTTGGCGTCGGCGAAGGCTCCCATGGCCCGAATGTAGCGGCTCAGGCGGCGCGCACCAAGAACAGGAAGAACACGCCGGCGGCGACGATGCGGTACACGCCGAAGGGCGCGAGACCGAAGCGCTTGAGGTACTTCAGGAAGGCGGCGATGACCGCCCAGGCCACAAGGAACGACACGACCACGCCGATGGCCACGTTCAGGCCGCCGATCTCGGCGAGGGCCGCGCGATCCTTGTACGCCTCGTAGAGCGAGGCCGCGCCGAGGGTGGGCAGGCCCAGCAGAAACGAGAACTCCGCAGCCGTCTCGGTGGACAGCCCCGCGAGCTGGCCGGCCACGATGGTGCACATGGACCGCGACGCGCCCGGGAACATGGAGAAGCACTGGCCGATGCCGATGGCCGCGGCTTGCTTGTAGGTTACATCGGTCAGGCTGGTCACCGGATGGGCCTCGCGAGACCTTCGGCGCCAAGCCTCGACGACGATCATGAGCACGCCACCCACCAGCATCGCCACCAGCACCGGCTTGGGACCGAACAGGTAGTGCTTGATGACCTTCCGGAGCGTGAGCCCGAGGATGACCGTGGGAATGAAAGCGAGCACCAGCGACGCGAGGAGCCGCACCGACGCGGGTCGCCGCGCCAGGAGCCCGGCCCCGTGATCGCGCAGCGTCGTCCGGTAGTGCACCACCACGGCAAGAATGGCGCCGAACTGGATCACGATGTCGAAGGTGTCGGCCAGCTCCTTCGGAATGCCGAGAAAATGGCTGGTTAGCAGGAGATGCCCGGTGGAGGAGACCGGCAGATACTCGGTCACGCCTTCCACCACGCCCAAGAGAAATGCCTCGAAGGGAGTCACAGCAGCACGGTACTCGATCTCGGGCTCTTGGCCGGAGGGAAAGCGTGGTAGCGAAATCTCATGCGTAGGCTCTCTTCGGTCTCTCTCTCGCTCGCATCGCTGGTTCTTCTCGCGGCTGCATGCTCCGCGTGCTCCCCTGCCGCAGCGCCGCTACCCGCCAAGAACCCCGGCGACGCCCCGGGCGTGGCGACGTCTACCGCGGTGTCCGAGAACAAGGGTCCGCCCGCCGATCCCTTCGCCATTCCCAAGAACCTCCGGGCCGAAGTTCCGCCGCCGGCCACGCTCAAGACGCCGGACCTCGCGCAGTGGAAGGCCGCCATCGCGCTCCCGGGCCTCTCCAAGGCACCCGCTTCGTGCACGGCGTTTGCGCGCACCAAGACCGCGGCAGCGGGCAAGTCGGCGAAGAAAGGGTCGGCCCCGGTGTGCCCCAAGGAGCCGGCGCAGCTCATGAGCGAGCTCGGCAAGGCCATGTCTGCCGAAGGCGCACGCGATGAAGCGCTGTTCGCACTGGAAGAATGCGCGTTTCCCCCGGGCTTCATCCGTTCGCTGCGGGCCGAGCTGGCGCCCCACGAGTGCGGCGACGTCATCGTGAACCCCATGCTCGAAGCGCCGCCCAAGGGCCTTCCGGTGGAGCTGAGCCACGCCATGGTGGGCCAGTCGCTGGCCTCGTTGCTGCGGCGCACCTCCGACTCGGCGCCGATCATGAAGGCGCCGTTCACCAAGGAGCGGGTGCTCGCGTTCATCAAGACCGAGCTCGGACCGTGGGTCACCACCCAGGCCGCCACCATCGAGAAGCTCTCGCAGGCGAGCACTTCCCTCGACGGCTTCGGCCTCGGCGTCGCGGCCATCGAGTCCGGCAACGCCGACCTTCGGCTCGGCGAGATCATCCGCGAAGCCCCGGTGCCCGACGACTTCCGCAAGGATCCGGAGCTGCTGCACATCTACCAGACGCAGCTGGACGGCTACCTCGAGCCCCGCGTGCGGCGCGGCCGCGACGCGGCACTGGTGGGCCTGCGCAAGTTCGCCGACGTGGGCATCTTCCAGAGCGAGCGGCTCTCGCGCGCGCAAGGGCTGCTCTCGAAGATGTACGCCGGACGGCGCATCGACGCGCTCTCGTCCGTCTTGCTTCCGCAAGCGCCGGTGGCCAAGGAGTACCTCCTCGGCGTGCTGCCGACCTTCTACGTCAACGGATCGTACACCGCGTCCCTCGGTGAGGACGCCGGTTACCTCGGCGCCGCGTTCCAGCAGGGCTTTCCCAGCGTCGCGCGGAGCGAGAGCATCGCCGGCGGCGAGAAGCTGAAGCCCGCTGCCAAGGTGGCCCACGCCATCGGCCGCGCGCGTCTCGGCCTCACCTACTGGCGCGGCATCGAGTTCGATCGCGTCATCGCCCTCACCTCCAGCGCCACCAAGGAGGAGCCCGAGGCACGCTTTCTCCTGGCGCTCTCGCTGGCCATGCGCAACGGCCCGTCGGACGCGGTGGAAATGATGAGCGCGAGCACGCCGCACGCGCTCAACGTGGGCAAGACCGACGCCCTCGACGTCATCGCCGCCGAAAAGGGACCGCTCGCCGGCATGGCCGCCTTCGATGCCGCGCTCCTGCGGGAGACCACGCCGCCGCCGGAAGCGCGCCCGGAGTACTTCCAGGACCTCGCCAAGCGCTACCGCACGGCAGCTGAGCTCCTCGTCGACCCCGCTTACAAAGCCCGAGCTGCCGAGCGCGCGGACCACGCCGAGAAGATCGCCGCCGCCGCCGCGCAGAAGTAGGCTCGCAAGGGCCCGAAGGCGTGGCGGGAGTCCCGGGCGCGGTGCTATGCGAGAGAGCGTGCAAGCCTACCTCGACCTCGTCCAGCACATCCTCGATCACGGCGTGGACCGGGAAGACCGCACTGGCGTCGGCACCCGCGGCGTCTTCGGCTACCAGATGCGCTTCGACCTGGGCCGAGGCTTCCCGCTCCTCACCACCAAGAAGCTCCACACCCGATCCATCATCCAGGAGCTCCTGTGGTTCTTGCGCGGCGAGACCAACGTGCGCTGGCTCCAGGAGCGCGGCGTCACCATCTGGGACGAGTGGGCCACCGAGGAGCAATGCGCGCGCTTCGGGCGCAAGGCCGGCGATCTGGGCCCGGTGTACGGTCATCAGTGGCGAAACTTCGGCGCCACCCGGCGCGCCGACGGCACCTACGAACGCGACGGCGTCGATCAGATCCAGGCGCTGGTCGCGCAGATTCGCAAGAACCCCAGCAGCCGACGGCTCATCGTCACCGGCTGGAACCCCGAAGAAGCGGACCAGGTGGCGCTGCCTCCCTGCCACACGCTGTTCCAGCTCTACGTCGCCAAGGGCAAGCTCAGCTGCCAGCTCTACCAGCGGAGCGCCGACGTGTTCCTGGGCGTGCCCTTCAACATCGCCAGCTACGCGCTGCTCACCATGATGATCGCCCACGTGACCGACCTCGGGGTGGGCGAGTTCGTCCACACCTTCGGCGACGCGCACCTCTACGCCAACCACTTCGACCAGGCGAAGCTCATCGTCGGCCGGGAGCCGCGACCGCTCCCCACCATGAAGCTGAACCCCGAGCGCCGCACGCTGGAGTCCTTCGAGTACGAAGACTTCACCCTCGAAGGCTACGATCCGCACCCGGCGATCAAGGCGCCCATCGCCGTATGAGCGCGCCGCGACGCGAGCTCGCCCTCATCTTCGCGGTGAGCCGCAACGGCGTCATCGGGAAAGACGGCAAGCTCCCCTGGCACGTCCCGGAAGATCTGGCCTGGTTCAAGAAGCACACCAGCGGCCACGCCATCATCATGGGCCGCCGCACCCATCTCTCCATCGGGCGTCCCCTCCCCCATCGCCGCAACATCGTGGTGAGCCGAGATCCGGCGGCGACCTTCGCCGGCTGCGAGACCGCCACCTCGCTCGAGGCCGCACTGACGCTGGCCTACGAGAAGGACGCGTGCCCCTTCGTGATCGGCGGCTCGGAGCTGTACCGCGCGGCGTTGCCTTTGGCCACACACCTGTACGTTACACACATCGAGCGCGAGGTCGAGGGCGACACGTTCCTCGAGGGCTGGCACCATCCCTCGTTCCGCGAGGTTTCGCGCGAGGCCGCGAAGACGCCCGACGTCACCTTCTGCGTCTTCGCCCGCGAGTCTACGCGCTCTTCTTCGAAACCCGCTTGAGCTCGCGACGCGGGCTGCGCGTCGTCGTCTTGGCGCGCTCCATCACCAAGATATCGAGCGGGATATCGAGCGCGCGATGCAGGCCTCGGATCATCGTCAGGGTGAGCGGCCGGCGGCCGAGCAGGATCTCGGCGACGCGAGCGCGCGTCCCCAGGATGGGCTCGAGGTCTTTTCGCGTCTTGCCTTGCTGATCCATGCGGAACTTGATGGCCTCGATGGGATCGGGCGGGAGGATCGGAAAGCGCGCGCGCTCGTACGTATCGACGAGCGTCGCGAGCACCTCGAGCCTATCGCCGCTCGGGGTCCCCGGCTTCGCCTCCCAGAGGCGTTCGATTTCCTCGAGCGCCGCTGCATGGTCGTTCTCGGTACGAATGGGCTTGATGGGGGTGCTGCGCATGGGACCTCTAGACCGTGGCGGCGTCTATCTTGTCGTACTCGGCATGAGTACCGATGAACCGGATGAAGACGATGAAAAGCGGCCCGTACTTCACGGCGACAGCGAGCCTGTAGTGGTTACCGCGGATGTCGAAGACGACTCGGTCACCCGCGATGAAGTCGGCGGCGGCGTAGCGCGCGCGAATCTGCACCGGATTGGTCCACGCGGCCTTCTCGACTTCGGCGAACCAGGCCCGGAGCGCCTGCTCCGAATCAGGGTGCTTCTTCCAGAACGCCGCGAGTGTCGAACGACTGAGGATTCTCACGTACTGGCAGTAGTCTAACTTGCTCCCACGGTGGGAGCAAGCGCTCCCGCCGTGGGAGCGCTCAGGGCTGCGGGAGCGACCTTCGCGCGCGCGCCTTCGGTGGCACGCTGGCGCGGAGCTCCGCCGCCAGGAGATCGGCGACCGCACGCACCCGGGGGATCTCCAGCGCGCTACGGCTGGCCACCAGCTCGAGGCTGGCGCGCAGCGGACCGAGGTCGACGGCGAGCTCCCGGAGGCCCATGTCGCGGCCGGTGCGCAGGCGCATCCGGGCGAGCACGATGGCGCCCGCGCCTTCTTCCGCGGCCCGGAGCTGCACCAGGAAGTCGTCTGCGGCGAAGGCCGGGCGGAAGCCGGGGATGCGCTTGGCGAGCTCGCCGTTGGGCGGCAGCGTCTCGAAGGGCGGCGCCCAGCCGATCCACCGGACGTCGGCGAGGCCGTAGCCCTTCTTCAGCGACGCGATGTAGCGCGGCGCGGCGTACACGCCGATGCCGTGCGAAACGGTCTCCAGCGTCACCACCTCGCGCGACGCGGGGCCGGCGAAGCGGAGCGCGAGGTCCGCCTCCCGACGGCCGATGTCGAGGTAGCGGGTGGACGACGACACCTCCAGTTGGACGTCGGGAAGATGCTGCGCGAGCTGCGCGGCGAAGGGCGCCAGGAGATCCCAGGCCACACCCGGCGGCGCAGTCACGCGCACCACCCCGCGCGGCGCCACTTGCCTGCGCTCCGCAGCTCGGTCGAGCTCCGCCGACCACTGGGCCATCTTCCGCGCGGGCTCGAGCAGGCGCTCGCCGAAGCTGGTGAGGGTGGCGCCGCTCACGCTGCGGTCGAACAGCGCTTCGCCCAGGTGCGCCTCCAGCGTCGCCAGACGGCGGCTCACGGTGGGCTGTGCGGTGCGAAGGCGCTTGGCCGCGGCGCTGAGGCTGCCGCTCTCGGCCACCGCGAGGAACACCCGCACGTCGTCCCAGGGGATATCCATTTTCGTATGGTACCATGCATCCTTCGACAGTTTTCATGCGCCATCGCATGCCCCACGATGAAGGGCATGAAACGTCGAACCAAGATCGTCCTCGCCGTCGTCGCCGTCGTCCTCGGATCTGCCGGAACCACCCTGGCGGTGGGGGCCCGCCCCACCAGCCATCCGGTGGTCGCCGCCGATCTCGGAACCTCCCGCGCCGGTAGCGATCTCGAGGGCCTCGTGGATCAGCCGGGTCCGGTGACGGTGGAGACGGTGGTCGCCGCCGACTGGGAGGTCGATCGCGAGGGGCTCATCAACCTGGAGCACCCGGAAGCGAAGGCCGCGGGCCTGCATCCGGGCAAGGAACCGATCCGCATCTTCCTCCACGCCTTCCGCCATCCCCAGCGGGGGCTCTTCCTTGTGGACACCGGCGTCGAGCACGCGCTCGGGGTCGATCCAGCGAAGTCGGCGGTGGGCCCCTGGGTCGCCAGCGCCATGAACGCGGAGACGCTCCGGGTGCGCACCGATACCGCCGCCTTCATCGGTCGCCAGAGCTCGCCTATTTCCGGTGTATTCCTCACGCATCTGCACGCCGACCACATCATGGGCTCGCCCGACGTGCCGGCGAACGTGCCCTTGTTCGTGGGGCCCGGCGAGAGCGCGGGCCGCAGCGCCATGGGCCTGGTGATGGGTCCGCTGACCGATCGGGAGCTGGCCGGCAAAGGGCCGCTGCGCGAGTGGCGCTTCGAGGCCGACCCGAGCCATCTCTTCGCCGGCGTCCTCGACGTGTTCGGCGACGGAACCGTGTGGGCCGTGGCGGTGCCCGGTCACACCCGCGGCAGCACCGCCTACCTGGTGCGAACGCCCACCGGCCCGGTGCTCTTCACCGGCGACGCCTGCCACACCCGTTTCGGCTGGGAGCACCACGTGGAGCCCGGCACCTTCTCATGGGACGTGCCCCGGAGCCGGGAGAGCCTGAAGCAGCTCGAGGAGCTGGTAGCCCGCCATCCGCGCATCGACGTCCGTCTCGGACACCAGGATCTGCGAGAGTGATGCTCAAATGCGCGACGAAAGTCCTCCACGGATACCGTTGGGTTCATCGGGCCCCAAAGCTCGCCCGTCTCCGGGTGTATTTCTCACGCACCTGCACGCCGACCACATCATGGGTTCGCCCGACGTCCCGGCGAACGTGCCCTTCTTCGTCGGGCCTGGCGAGAGCGAGGGCCGCAGCGCCATGGGCCTGGTGATGGGTCCGCTGGCCGATCGGGAGCTGGCCGGCAAAGGGCCGCTCCGCGAGTGGCGCTTCGAGGCCGACCCGAGCCATCTCTTCGCCGGCGTCCTCGACGTGTTCGGCGACGGGACCGTGTGTGCCCTGCCGGTGCCTGGTCACCCCCGCGGCAGCGCCGCGTATCTGGTGCGAACCCCCGCGGGCCCGGTGCTCTTCACCGGCGACGCTTGCCACACCCGCTTCGGCTGGGAGCACCACATGGAGCCTGGCACCTTCTCGTGGGACGTGGCCCGCAGTCGGGAGAGCCTCGAGCAGCTCAAGGAGCTGGTGGCTCGCCATCCGCGCATCGACGTCCGTCTCGGACACCAGGACCTGCGAGAGTGATGCTCACATGCGCGACGAAAGTCCTCGACGCTAAGCCCAGCCCTTGCGACCATCGTCAAGTTCGGCCAAGAAGACGGAGCCAGGCGATCCCATCATGCGACCCACTGACACCAAAGACAATCGAACCGACATGTTCGCGCGACCACTAGGCGCGATGACCTGCGTCATCTTGGTAGTCGGAGCGTGCGCGCCCCAGCCACAAGCAGCAGTGCCAAAGGAAAGAACGACCTTTGGCTCATCACACAGCGAGGCGCCAAAGGCGTCAGCGGAGAGCTGTCAAGAGTATGGCGAGGGATGCCACTCGTGCGTTGCTGATGGCGTATGGGGCGCCCTATGGCACACGCGCGCGTGTACACAAGAGTGCCACAAAATCTGCGGAAATGAAGCAGCGACGGGAGCGACGGACGTCGAAAAAAGCGAGAGGGACACATCGTCTCGCGCCTCACTCCAGTGCATTCCCAATACGCACCCTGACAATCACCTATTCTGCATGACTAGTCGCGGATCGCCACATGAAATTGGTTGTCGCGGCGCCCTTCGAGTTGGCGACTACAAGGTACAGACGATCACAGCCCGATGCAACAATGGCCGTTCATGGCGCCTCACCTGCACCCTCGACGGTTCGCTATGTAATGTCAGCGACATGGAGTTCTGCGTTGGACTAACACAGTATGGCATTGGCAGGAGCTGCACAGAACCAGGCGCACGACCCAACGGAGGCTAGTTTGGCGCCGGCGCTCTACTTTTGATAGCTGGGCCCGCGGGCAGCGACGTAGAACATGGCAGCGGATTTGAAGAAACGTCACCTACTACACAACAATCGAGGACACATGGCGCTGATACGAATTTGGAACCGAGCATGGGCCAATGGAGTCACCGTGGAGGCACAGGTCGGCAATGGCCCCACAGGGTCGAACATGCCAATTGGCCAGACACGAATCGCGCACGGCGGCAGCTGGGACATTGTAGCCGCAAATAGCAACGTCAACTATCGACGCGACCTAGACCCAGACCGCCCGAACGGACAGTTCGGAGACTGGATAGACGTGCCCAACTATGGCCGCGACGTCGATATCGACGTCTAGATCCATTGAGCACCAATCTATCCCCAACGAGTCCAAACGTCATGTCGTGGCGCTCCCAAAGGCGTCGTAGCAACTAGCGATACGCCCGTTCCACCATCAACTTGCGGCGTCACGCAAAGCGCGACGGGAAGCTTCGCAACTGGACCGGAACCTCAATCCCAATCGACGATGTATCCAGGCGCACGAAGAATATCCGCGAGCTCGACTGTCAGCACATTTGGCGGCTCAACCCGCAGACGTTCGAGTGCGCGCTCGAGGAAAGCCTGACCTCGCCATTGGCGCAGCATGCGCTTGCAAAGCTTTCGAAGCAGCCAGGGCTCTCCCGCCGCAAGGACGAACCAATGTGGCTCCCAGTCGCCATGCGAAAATGCATCAACAAGGCGGCGTCTGAGCTCGGCCCCCTTGTCCCAGTTCGTCCAGCCAAAGAGATCCCAGCGTGGCCGGTCCACGTTGTGATGCATGGCGGCGTCATGAACCGCGAAGAACGCCTGAGCGACGATGGGTCCAAGCGGTAGCTTCGTATGGTCGAAACAGAACCGGAGGGCCTGCACGCACGCAACCTCCTGTCTCAGAATGTCGTGCGACTCTGCCTTGAGCAGGGTGCACCAACTATCAACAACGACTGCCGGCCACGGCGTGGGGCTCTTCGAAAGCAGCAGACTGCATATATCGACGACCGCAGGACTGCTCCCGGGAACCGACAGCCCCACGGCCTCCAGCGTTCTCCACGCCCGCACCCACGTCTGACTGAATTGTTCCGGACCAGACGAGAGTGAATCTGCAATGGCCGCTCGCAACAATGATGCGTCGCTGTCCAGTATCGATGAGCCCCAAGCTGCAACCAGCCATCGCCGTAGTTCCGCGACCTCGGTCAAACCGTGAAGATGGTCAAGCAGCGATTCACGCACCGCGTGAGCCTGCACAGCCCTCGGAGCGCAGCGAAGGTTCTCGATAGCGCCTCGAGCAAGCCCAATCGCTGATCGATCGACCGACCCGACGAGTCGGACCAGGACAGATCCGACGAAAGGGTCGTCGAGAGAGTCTAGCAAACGTTCCCAGAACATGGGCTCCATCGCTGCCAGTCGCAGCACATGCGAGGCCGGCCTCCGAAGCATACGGTCAACGAGAATGACAAGGGCAAACCCAGTACTGTCCACGGCCGCCACATACTGGATTCCGTCAAGGGTCAGCGGAGCGGCGCCCGCCACGAGGTACCCAGCAACAGTGTCGCGCATCGGAACGCGCGAGGATGCCCACTTCATCACTTCGTCCGAAAATCGGACCCCCAACACGTCTGCGTACAAGCGACCAAGCTCAGGCGCCACAGTGTGAGAATACAAATCCGACAGGAGACCTTCGAGTTCCGAAGGCAGAACATCATGGAGCAACACGTCGAGCAGCGTCACTTCATCAAGTTCTGCAACTTCCGGGATAAGCGCTGTTCGGAGCGTCGTCCGAGTGAACGTGTCCCGTACGTCACTGTAC
>JABFRG010000298.1 GCA_013141295.1 Polyangiaceae bacterium | reverse complement strand
ATGCCGAGCCACTTCACCAGCGCCAGCGTGCCGAGCTTCGCGCCGCCCTTGGCTGCGGCTGCGGCCTTGGTGGCGCCGAGCAGGGTGGCGCCGCCGGCAGCGGTGCCGATGCCCGCCGCGAGGATGCGCTTTCGATCGGGTTGCATGCGATCGCGCTTCGCCGACCGCAGGAGGGTGCGCTCGAAGTCGTCGGCCCCATCGTCGAGCAGGCGGTCGGAAATGCGATCGGGATCGTTGGGATCGCTCACGGCGTCACCTTTGCGGCATTGCGCGTCACCGCGTGGTTTCGCGCGGCCCGAAGGCGGGCCGCGGCTTTGTGAAAGGCCTCGCGTGCGCGTCGTAGCCGCGACGCCACGGTACCGCCCGGAATGCCCAGCAGCTCGGCAATCTCCGGGACCGACAGCTCCTCCAACTCGAACAGCACGAACACCTCGCGCACATCGAGCTCCAGCTCCTCCAGCACCTGGTCGAGCAAGGCGCGCGCGCGGTGCTCGTCCAGCGCATGGTCCGGCTGCGGCGCCGGATCGACGGCGTCGTGCGCGGGCTCCGCCGGGACCTCGCGCCTTCGCCCGAGGCTTCGGCGCACGTGGGCGGCGACGTTCATGGCGGTGCGATAGAGAAAGCTCCGCTCCCGCCCGGGCTCGATCTCGTCGATGCGCCTCGCCGTCACCAGGAACACCTGCTGGGTCGCGTCGTCGGCGGCCTCCTCGGGTACGCCCATTCGCCTCGCCGAGCGCCAGACGAAATCCGCGTGGAGCGAGACCAGCTCGCGCACGCGCCGAGACGCGTCGTGGCCGTCGGCCAGCGGTGCGTCGAGGAGGTAACCGGACTCGGTCATTCCTGCTGAATTCCCGGCGGGCGCCCGGGCGATCACGGAAAACGCATCCCCGCCGCGAGGGCCAGCGTGAAGGTCGCGAGCGGCGGCGTCCACACGCTCCGGGACGGCCCGCCGGCAGCTCCCAGAGCCACCGAGAAATCATCACGAATCACCGGTACTTCGACGCCCAAGCGGAGGCCCAGACGGAGGGGATCGGCGGCTTTCAGCTCGAGCCACCCGGCGGCCCCCGGCGCAACCCAGGGGCGGGTCGAGGCGGCCGCGTCCGGCAGCCCCCTACCGTGCGCCAAGACTACCCCGCCGCCCACGGCGCCGCACGGGCGCACCGCGAAGCCCAGCCCCAGCTCGACGCGCCACGGGCACACGTCGGCGCGCACGAGCAAGAAGTCGAAGCGGAGGGAGCCGGTCTCGACTGCCGCGTTGCCGGTTCCCCAGCTTCCGGCCACGTGGAGGAAGCTGCGATCCACGAAGGCGCCGATGCTGGGGACGACGCCCAGCATCGACGCGCCACCTCCTTCCGCGCCGGCGATCCACGAGCTGGGAGCGCTCCCGGCGGGGCGGTCCACGGTCGCGGGCGGGGCGCTTGCGGGCTTCGCGGGAGGCGGCTCTGCGGGAGCTACCGTGGCTGCGCGTGCCTCCACTGCCAGCGCCCCCATGAGCGCCAGCGCCGAGAGGACTTGCT
This sequence comes from Polyangiaceae bacterium, assembly GCA_013141295.1. Taxonomy (GTDB): domain Bacteria; phylum Myxococcota_A; class Polyangia; order Polyangiales; family Polyangiaceae; genus JABFRG01. The sequence continues at coordinate 1,962 of JABFRG010000298.1, read as the reverse complement.
CACAGGTCTCGCCGCGGACTTCGCGACGACCTTCCTGACCGTCGCGGTGACGAACCGTGAGCGCCCCGACGAACGACTCACCCTCCGGCACGACCTCCGCCCGTACCTCGTCGGTGCCCGGCCCCTCGCTCCGGCGCACAACCGATGGCGCGTGATCCGCGAGCTTCGCGAAGAACGTCGTGTCGTCACCGCACGGCGCGCGCACCCCCACGTGCACCGGAACCTCGGCGCGCGCGGGAAGGCTCACCGCCAGCGGGCCGGCCACGCCGACGAACGCGACGAGCGCCACGGCCCATCGCGGGGAGCGCCGTCGGAAGCGGGGACCTCGAACCATCGACGCTACTCGGTAACCCATCCGGACCGGCCGCGCCACCACACTCACGCGCCTCGAACAGGGGAGGGGAGGCCGAAGCGAGAGTTGCGCGCCCGCTTCGGCCGGTGAGCAGCCGTTAGCTCGCCAGCTGCCCGAGCAGGTCCGACGACTTCATGGGCTTCGAGAACATCGGGTAGTCGTACTTGATAGCGTTGGCGTGCTCTTCCGGGGAAATGCCGGCCACGCAGTCCACCAGGGTGATGACGTCGAACCCGTGCTCGTAGGCGGTGCGCATGGTCGACTCGACGCAGCAGTTGGTGAGGAAGCCGCCGAGGATCACCGTCTTGATGCCCTTGCTGCGGAGGATGAAGTCCACGTTGGTGCTGGCAAAGGTGTCGAGCCCGCGCTTGCCCTCGATGACGATGTCACCTTCGGCGGGGGTGAGCACGTCGACGATGGCGGCGCCCCAGCTGCCCTTCACGAAGGCCTTGCCGTCCACCACGCCCTTGAGGATGCCATACGGGTGCCGGGTGAGCTCGCCGTAGCCGGCGGCGAAGGTGATGGGCGCGTGCATGATGGTGACGCCGCGCTTGCGGGCCTCGGTGACGAGCCGCACGGTGTTACCGAGCATCTTGGTCTCCGCCATGACGCCGGCCACGGCGCCGTGCAGGACGCCGCCTTCGGTGGCGAACTCGTTCTGGTACTCGATGAGGAGAATGGCGGTGGTCGCGGGGTCGAGGCTCATGAGATCGCTCCTTGGGGGTCGGAAGATGACCGGTGCCCCGGAACTAGACCACTTGTCTGATAAGCGGTCAAGGTGCTAAGGATGAACCATGGCAGCTCGCAAGATCGCTTCGAAATTCGACCTTCGGCCGGAAGAGCGAGCGCCGTTGAGCCTCCTGGTGTCGCGGCAGCTTCGGCAGGCCATCGTCTCCGGCAAGGTGGGCACCGGCACCGAGCTCCCCAGCGAGAAGGAGCTCACGCAGGAGCTGGGCGTCGGACGCTCCACGGTGCGCGAAGCGGTGCGCATTCTCCAGGCCCAAGGGCTCGTCTCCGGCGGCGACACGGTCTCCACCAAGCGACCCCGCGTCGCAACCGAAGCAGCGCTGCAGAGCGCGGCTGCGGTGGCCATCGACAACGCCATGCGCCTCGCGCAGGTGCCGCTGGGCGATCTGGTGGAGCTCCGCGTGGTGCTCGAAGGCGCCGCGGTGGAGATGGCTGCCTCGCGCCGGGACGGGCTCCTCTCCGAGGCGCGGGCGGCGGTGGACGCCATGTCGGAGCCGGGCATCGACATCGAGCGGTTTCGCGCGGCCGATCTGCGCTTTCACGGGGCCCTCGCGGGCTCCGCCGGAAACGCGGCGTTTCCGCTGGTGATGGGCGTCTTGCGCTCGGCCATCGGGAGCCACCTGGGCGAGGCGCTGGATCGCGAGCCCGACGCACCGAAGGCCATGGCCAAGCTGGCCAAGGAGCACGGCGCCATCCTGAAGGCGGTGCTCGAAGGCAAGGGCAAGCGCGCCCGGGAGCTCGTCACCGCCCACGTGCGGGAGTTCTACCGGCGAGGCACCCGATGAGCTGGCAGAACGACCTGGAGGCGGCGCTGCGCGGCCCGGAGGACGCGCCCTCGGTGGTCGCCCTGGATCCCGACGTCG
>JABFRG010000368.1 GCA_013141295.1 Polyangiaceae bacterium | reverse complement strand
CGTTGGGGGTCACCCTCTCGGGCTGCCCGCTCGACGAGAAGATCAGCGAGATGCACGTGATGCGGCGCGATGGCGACTCGCTCGCCGCCCTCGCGCTCGTGACCCTCGACAACCCCATGTGCCCCGGCACCGGGCACCGCATCTGCAACGACTGCATGAAGGCCTGCGTCTTCCAGAAGCAGGAGCCGGTGAACATCCCGCAGATCGAGACGCGGGTCCTCACCGAGATCCTCGAGCTCCCCTGGGGCATGGAGATCTACGGCTTTCTCACGCGCTTCAACCCGCTCAACGTCAAGCGTCCGCACAGCCTGCCGTACAACGGCAAGAACGTCATGGTCGTGGGCCTGGGCCCGGCCGGCTACACGCTCGCGCACCACCTGGCCTCCGAAGGCTTCGGTGTGGTGGCGGTGGACGGCCTCAAGATCGAGCCGCTCCCCGCGGAGTGGACCGATCCGGCGCGGCCCATCCGCGATTTCTCCGTGCTCCAGAGCAAGCTCGACGAGCGCATCCTCCTCGGCTTCGGCGGCGTCAGCGAGTACGGCATCACCGTTCGCTGGGACAAGAACTTCCTCACGCTCCTCTACGCGACCCTGGCGCGCAACCCGCTGCTGAAGATCTACGGCGGCATCCGCTTCGGCGGCACGCTCACCCTCGACGACGCGTTCGCGCTCGGCATCGACCACGTGGCCATCGCCACCGGCGCCGGCCGCCCCACCATCATCGACATGAAGAACAACCTCGCCCGCGGCATCCGCAAGGCGAGCGACTTTCTCATGGGCCTCCAGCTCACCGGCGCCTTCAAGAAGAGCTCCATCGCGAACCTTCAGATCGAGCTGCCCGCAGTGGTCATCGGCGGCGGCCTCACCGCCATCGACACCGCCACCGAGCTCCTCGCGTACTACCCGGTGCAGGTGGAGCGCGCGCTCGCGCACTACGAGACGCTGGTGGCCGAGCGCGGCGCGGAAGCCGTGCGCAAGGCCTTCGACGAAGAAGAGTGGAAGCTCCTCGAGCGGCAGCTCGGTCACGCCCGAGAGCTCCACGAAGAGCGCGCCAAGGCCAAGGCCGAAGGCCGCGAGCCGAAGCTCCAGGCGCTCCTCGATCGCTGGGGCGGCGTCACCCTGGTGTACCGCAAGTCTCTCGCCGACTCGCCCGCCTACCGGCTCAACCACGAAGAAGTGGAGAAGAGCCTGGAGGAGGGGATTCGCTACGCCGAGAACCTTTCGCCGGTGGAAGCGGTGCTCGACGCCTACGGCGCGGTGAGCGCCCTCAAGTTCCAGCGCAAGGACGGCAGCCTGGTGGACATGCCCGCGCGCACCGTGTGCGTGGCCGCCGGCACCAGCCCCAACATCACGTACGAGAAAGAGTACGAAGGCTCCTTCGCGCTCGACGACAAGAAGCAGTACTTCCTCGCCCACAAGGCCGAGGTGGACGCGCAAGGCAAGGTCACCCTCACGGTCGCCCGGGGCGGCTTCTTCACCAGCTACCTCAAGGACAACCGCACGGTTTCCTTCTACGGCGACAACCACCCCACCTACGCCGGCAGCGTGGTGAAGGCCATGGCCAGCGCCAAGCACGGTTACAGCCACGTGCGCGCGCTCTATCCGGAGCTCGACGGGCTCGATGCGTCGACGCAAGGCGCACGCGACGCTTCGCTCCGCACGGTCTTCGCGCGCCTCGACCAGGAGCTCCTGGCCAAGGTGGTGGAGGTGAACCGCCTCACGCCGACCATCGTCGAGGTGGTGGTGCACGCGCCGATGGCTGCCAAGAAGTTCCTGCCCGGGCAGTTCTACCGGCTGCAGAACTTCGAGACCTTGGCCCCCGAGTTCGACGGCACGCGGCTCGCCATGGAAGGCCTCGCGCTCACCGGCGCCTGGACCGATCCCGAGCGCGGCCTCATGGGCACCATCGTCCTCGAGATGGGCGGCAGCTCGAGGCTCTGCGCGGCGCTCAAGCCGGGCGAGCCGGTGGTCCTCATGGGCCCGACCGGTGCGCCCACGCACATCGCCCCCAAGGAGACGGTCCTCCTCTGCGGCGGCGGCCTCGGCAACGCGGTGCTCTTCTCCATCGCTCGCGCCTTCAAGGCCCTGAACGCCAAGGTCGTCTACTTCGCGGGCTACAAGAAGGGCGAAGATCTCTACAAGCAAGACGAGATCGAAAAGCACACCGATCAGGTCATCTGGGCCACCGACATGGGCATCGAAGTGGTGCCGCGCCGGCCGCAAGATCGCCACTTCCGCGGCAACATCGTGCAAGCCATGGTGGCCTACGCCAAGGGCGAGCTGACGCCCGAATATACGCGTTTTCGCGAGGTCAACCGCATCATCGCCATCGGCAGCGATCGCATGATGGCCGCGGTGAAGGACGCCCGCCACGGCGTCCTCGCGCCGCTCCTCAACCCCAAGCACCTCGCCATCGGCAGCATCAACTCGCCGATGCAGTGCATGATGAAGGAGGTCTGCGCGCAGTGCCTCCAGCGTCACGTGGACCCGGCCACCGGCAAGGAGCACATCGTGTTCTCCTGCTTCAACCAGGACCAAGAGCTCGACCAGGTGGACTTCGCGCACCTGGCGGCACGCCTCCGTTCCAACTCCATGCAAGAAAAACTGACGGCCCTCTGGCTCGACCGCGTGCTCGGACAGCACCCGGACCTACTCCTGGTGTAAATTACAATGAGCCTTCGATTGCACATTGGAGCCGACGGGCTCCGCGGCGACCTCGCCGCCTACGCCAAGCGCTTCGGCCTCCTCGAGGTCAGCCGCGCCGGCAAGGCGCCCCCCAGCGTCGCCACCCTCAAGCGCTGGCGGAAGGCCGTGCCGCCGGCGTTCGAGTTCGTGGCGGTGGCCGGCCCCGGCATCTCCAAGCTCAAGGACTCCCCGGAGCTCGAGAAGGATCTCAAGGAGACCATCGAGACCATCAACGTCCTCGAGTCCCGGTGCATGCTCATTCGCACGCCCGCCGACGTGACGCCCAGCCCGCTCTGGCGCGAGCGCATGGCGCGGCTCCTGGAACGCTTGCCGCGCGACGCAACCCACGTGGCGTGGGAACCGCGCGGTCTCTGGGAGGTGGAAGAAGCCGCCGTTGCCGCCAAGAAATGGGGCGTCGTGCTGGTGGTCGATGCCTCGCGCGATCCGGTACCGGTGGGTCAGACCGCCTACGTCCGGCTGCCGGCCCGAGGCGAAACCCGCTCCTACGGCACGCCGGCGCTCGAGCGTGTGGCCTTGCGCATCAGCGAGCGACGCGACGCGTACGTGGTCTTCGAGACCGACGGCGCCCTCGCCGAGGCCAAGCGGCTCCGCCGCATCTTGACCGAGCTCCGCACGCAGACGAAGCCCTCGCGCGTGGTTCGCCCGCGCAGCGCGCCCCTGCGGGTGCGCGACGACGAGCAGGAGTAGTCGTGAAGCGCACCGTCCTCGCTGCCTCCGAAAGCTATCTCCCGGACGCCGTCTCCGAGGTCCGCGGCAACGCCGTCGACTTGGTCGTAGC
>JABFRG010000189.1 GCA_013141295.1 Polyangiaceae bacterium | reverse complement strand
GCTGGCCGGCGCCGAACGCCTGGCGCTCGCCTTCGACGGGCCCGGCGGGCGGCTAATGGCCACGGTGCACTGGGAGCGCGGACGCATGGCCGCCATGAGCGACGATCTGGTGGGGGCGGCACGGCACTTCGACGCCATGGCTGCGTGCCACGACCTCGGCGAGATGCAGGCGATCATGGCCACCTGGGAATCTGCGCGGGCGCTGCTGGCAGCGGGTGAAGGGAGGCCCGCGGCCGCGCGCGCCGAGAAGGCTCACGCCGACATGGTGGCGTTCTTCGGTGGACCGACGCCCATGAGCGACGAGATCGCCGCCGAGCTGCGGGTCGCCGCGCCGTATCGCTGAGCAGGACCTGCGCAGCCGGTGCGCGCATGCTGCTCGGGCGCACGGGCGGGCGCACCCTCGCGAGGGTGCCCCCGATCCCACGAATCGCGGGGTTTCCCGGCGGATCGGAGGCTACCGGTGGGCGGCCCGGATATCGCATCACCCGCCTTCGTGAGCACGAACCTCGACCCCGTCTCTTCTCGCGCGCCGCGGCCGTCGTTGCCCGGCGTATGCAACGACGTTCCCGCGCTCCTCGCTTTCGAGGCGCCGTACCTCGCCGAGAAGCTGGTGAAGCGCGGGGTCGCGGCAGACGAGGCGGAAGCCGTCGCCCTCTTCCAGGAAGTGAAGAAGTACCTGGTGCTGAGCGCGCTCCACGCGAGCCGCGCCATCCCCATGTTCTCCCGGCGGGTCGACGAGGCCTGGCACCAGTTCGTGCTCTTCACCCGGGAATACGCGGCCTTCTCCCGGACGTTCTTCGGGCGCTTCGTTCATCATCATCCGCGAGAGGCGGCGCTGGGCAGGGCCCCGGGCGACGAGGAGCCCATGTCGCTTCCGGAGTTCGCGGCGCACTACGCCGCGCTGTTCGGTGATCTGTCTCCGCTGTGGCAAGACGCCTGCGGCCTTCGGCTCTCGACGCATCTGGCGCGGCGCCGCTGGGGCAAGCCCATGGTGGTCCGGCGGACGGAGCACGCGGCCGAGCTCGTGCTCTTGCGCAAGCCGCCGATGGTGCTGTGCGCGGTGCCGTTCCGTGCCGAGGCTGCGCTCACCTTCGCCATCGAGACGCCGGCCTTCTACGTGCGCGAGCTCCCCGGTCTGGGCGCCGAGGAGCGCCTCTCGCTCGCGGCCAGCCTGGTGCACCTCGAAGTTCTCGACGTGTCTCCGTGACGCCCCTTCCCTCTTCCAGGAACACGACCGCCATGTACTTCCACACCCTCGTCTCTCAGCTCGAGACCCTCCAGATTCGCCGCGAAGCCGTGCGCGACGCGGACCGGGAGCAGCTTCGCGGCCTCGCCGACTGGGTGCGGCTGGGGCTGGCCCACGAGTCGTTCGCCCTCGACTGCATGGAGCTCGAGCTCTCGGCCCTCGGCTCGCGCCGCGGTCCGCTGGACCTCGCGCCCTTCTTCGTGGTGCCCCACTGGAACGTGGAGATGGCCTTCGCCTACTGGGCGCCGGGCCGGGAAATCGGCGCCCACCAGCACAAGAGCTGGTCGGTGACCGGTGTATTCCACAACGAGCTCGAGATCATCAGCTACGACGTGGAGGCCGCCGAACAGCAACGGCTCCTGCAGAAGAAGCGCATCTATCGGGCGCACCGCGGGCTCGTTGGCGTCATTCCCCAGGGCGGCATTCACGCGCCCCGCAACCCCACGCCGCGCTGGTCGATGTCGCTGCACGTGTCGGCTCCCGAGCCGCCTCCCTCGTGGGACGCGCGGGCGCTCCGCAGCCCGGTGGTGGGCCTCGAGAACGGGCATCCGGTGGAGCCGCAGGAAGACGGGCCACTCGGGGAGTTCGCCCGGCAATACCAGCGGCAGAGCATCTACCGGGTACACCTGGACGTCCTCGGGCGGTGCGGCTCCAGCCGGGCCGAGCGGCTGGTCGACGCCATCTACAACCGGGGCGACGACGAGACCCGGCGGCGGGCGGCGATGGTCCTCCACCGGCTGGGCGGCGAGCTGGGGCGGCGGCGCTTTCGCGAAGTCTGTGCGCGGGAGCTGAGCGAAGACACGGAGCTCACCCGGCGCTTCCGCGACCTGACGCTCTCGGTGCGCACCTCCCGCGATCGCGCGGAGCTGCTGGCGGAGCACGATGGGCGGAGGCGGCTGCTTTTGCGCGTCTCGGCGACGGCCGCACCGGCGCTGGAAATGATCGCGCGCCGCTCCACCTTCCGGCTCCGGGAGCTTCCCGGCGACGTCTCCGCGAGCGAGCTCCGGGGGCTCGGCCAGAACCTGCTGGAGCTCGGGCTCTTCCGACCCATCGTGTCGGGCCCCCTGCGAGTCCCCGCGCGGGCCCTCGAGGAAGCGTGATTTGCGCCTCGCCGCGAGCACCGAGCCCGCCCCGGACCCGGGCCGGTGCGCTATGCTGGGATCGTTGGTCCCCGGAGACGTTCTCGCCAGTCGCTACGTTCTCGAGGCACGCCTCGGGCGCGGCGGCATGGGCGAAGTCTGGCGGGCCAAGCGCCTCGAGACCCGCGAGCGGGTCGCCGTGAAGTTCTTGCGCGACGATCTGGCGGCCGACGTCGCCTCGCAGAAGCGCTTCTTGCGGGAGGCTCGCGCGGCCTCGGCGGTGCGCCACCCGAACGTGGTGGAGATGTACGACGTGCTCGAGAACGAGGGCACGCCGTTCCTGGTCATGGAGCTCCTGGCGGGTGAGACGCTGGGCAATCGCCTGCGCCGCAAGGGCTCGCTCTCGCCGGCGGAGACGGCGGCCATCCTCTTGCCGGTCTTCGATGCAGTGGAGGCGGCCCACGCCGCCGGCATCGTGCATCGGGATCTGAAGCCGGAGAACATCTTCCTCGCGCGGGACGGCGACGCGGTGCGGGTGCGCGTCCTCGACTTCGGTATCGCCAAGCAGATGGAGAAGCTCTCGACGCCCATGATGGGCGAAGTGGGCGCCACCACGGCGCCGGTGGGCACCACCGGTGCGATGATCGGAACGCCCTATTACATGGCGCCGGAGCAAGCTCTGGGCGAGCGCGACGTCGATGGGCGCGCGGACCTGTGGTCGCTGGGGGTCATCCTCTACGAGTGCCTCAGCGGCAAGCGCCCCACCGAAGCGGCCACCCTGGGCGGCGTGCTCAAGATCATCGTCACCGACGGCATGGTGCCGCTCGGCGAGCTCATGCCGGATCTCGATCCGCACCTGGCCGACGAGGTGATGGATCTGCTGCGCTCGGATCGCGAGATGCGAGCTTCGTCACTCGGCGCTTTGCGGACGTCGCTCCAGCAGCAGCAGCCGGAGAGCGCGCTCCTCGACTTGCCCTACGACGAGGCCGCGCCGCGCTCGGTGCGTCTGGCGGCGCTCGAGGGACCGCGACGTCGGCTGTGGCCCTTCGCGGCGGTGCTGGCTACCGCGGGGATCTTGCTCGGCGTCTTGCGCGGCGGCGGCACCGCCACGCTGGAGAGCGCGTCGCGCGGATCGGATCAACACGTCGCGCAGGTGAAG
>JABFRG010001256.1 GCA_013141295.1 Polyangiaceae bacterium | reverse complement strand
GCCCCGCGCTTGCGTAAGCCTTCGTTATTGTTCGCTTTACACCCGTACCAGGTTCGGGGGTTGGGGAAACAGACAGATTGCCCGGGGGGCTGCCGTTTGGTAAGTCCCGATTCCCCCGAATCTTCGGAAAAACCGGCGCATTTACCCATGAAGAACGGCACGTCGACGCACCTCGAGAATGGCGCCCCCACCGCGCTCGCACCCACGCAGAGCCCCATCGTAGCTCATCGGTCTTCGCCGACGCCGCTCGAGCCGGCGCGGATCTTCGAGGGCGCGCGGCTGCTCATCCTTGGCGGCACGGGATTCCTGGGGAAAATCTTCTGGATCATGCTGCTTCACCGGTACCCCGGGGTCGGCAAGATCTACCTGCTCGTGCGCGGCAACAAGAAGAAGACCAGCGAGGAGCGCTTCTGGTCCGAGATCGCCACCAGCGAAGCCCTCGAGCCGCTTCGTACCCAGTACGGCGAAGGCTTCAACGACTTCCTCAAAGCGAAGTTCGTCCCCATCGACGGCGACGTGGGCAACCCGCTCTGCGGCATCGACCCGAACCTGGTCAAGAACCTCAAGGGCACCATCGACGCGGTGGTGAACGTGGCCGGCGTGGTGGACTTCAACCCACCCCTCGACGAGGCCCTCGACAACGCCTTCGGCGCCCAGAACCTGGTCGCCCTGTGCGAAGCCCTGGCGGCCCCGCTCTTCCACACCAGCACCTGCTACGTGGTCGGCAATCGCAAGGGGCTCATCTACGAAGAAGTGCCCTCCACCCACCCGTTTCCCCGCTCCGACGAGCTGGGCCGCGACCTGTGGGACCCGGCGCGGGAGATCGCCGATTGCCTCGACATCGTGGCCCAAGCGAAGTCGCGCTGCGAGGACGCCTTCCGCCAGAGCGAATTCCTGGAGCGCGCCAAGAAGAACCTCGAGATGCGCGGTGAGCCCTCCGAGGGCCCGCCCCTGGAGTCCGAGCTCAAGCACGTGAAGCGCCGCTGGGTGAGCGCGCGGCTCGCCGAGGCCGGACGCGAGCGCGCCAGCCACTGGGGCTGGCCCAACACGTACACGTACACCAAGAGCATCGGCGAGCAGATCATCGCCCGGAGCGGCATCACCTACTCCATCGCGCGTCCGGCCTGCTGCGAGAGCACCATGTCGTTCCCGTTCCCCGGCTGGAACGAGGGCATCGGCACCAGCGCGCCCATCATCTTCCTGGTCATGAAGGGCCACCACCAGATCGTCGGCCGCGACGCCATCATCGACTTCATCCCTTCGGACGTGGTCTGCGCGGGCATGATCATCTCCCTGGCGGAGCTCCTCGAGGGCACCCACGCCAGCGTGTACCAGTACGGCGCCAGCGACGTGAACCCCAGCACCAGCGAGCGCTTCGGCGAGCTCATCGGGCTCTACAAGCGCAAGTACTACCAGCGCACCGGCAAGGGGAACCCGCTCTTGAACTTCTTCCAGGCGCACATGGAGCCGGCCATCGTCTCCAAGGAGCGCTTCGAGACCACCGGGCCCCGCGCCTTCGCCAAGCTCGCGCGGCAGATGGCCTCGGTGCTCAAGGCCGCACCCGGCCCCGTCGCCAAGGTGGGCAAGAGCGGCGCCCGCGCCCTCGAGGGGTTCGCCAAGCAAGAGGACAAGATCGACGAGATCATCGGCCTCTTCGCGCCCTTCACCTGGGACCAGAAGGGCCCGTTCTCGTGCGCCAACACCCGCGCCGGCTACGATCGCCTCTCGCCCGAGGACCAGGAGAAGCTGCCCTGGCGTCCGGACCAGATCGACTGGGCCGACTACTGGATGAACCAGCACATGCCGGCCATGGAGAAGCGCGTCATTCCCTGGCTCGAGGAGCGCTACAAGAAGGAGCTCAAGCCGCTGCACGCCCACGCGACCTTGGCGTCGCTGGTGGACCAGATGGCCGAACGTCACGATCTCACGCTGGCGTTCCAGCGGCTCGAGGAGACCGGCCTCTCGCGCGTCACCTTCCGCGACGTGCAGAGCCGCGCCAATGCGGTGGCCGCACGCATCGCCGCCGCCGGCCTGGTGAAGGGCGATCGCGTGGTGCTGTCGGGTCTCAACCATCCCGAGTGGCCCATCGTGTTCTTCGGCATCGTGCGCGCCGGTTGCGTGGCGTGCCCGGTGGACCCGAACATCGACGAGAGGGCCTTCGCCAACATCCTGGCCGAGAGCCAGGCCAAGCTCGCCATCTGGGACGCCCACGTCGAAGAGAAGAGCGGCGCCCACCTGCGCGCGTCTGCGCCTTCGATTCCCGTGCACACTCTCGAAGAGATGGCGGCCGAGCAAGACGATCTCTTGCGGCCCGCGGTGACCGTGGAAGAGGGCGACGTGGCGAGCCTCATCTTCACCAGCGGCACCACCGGCAAGCCCAAGGGCGTCATGCTCACCCACGGGAACTTCACCGCCATCATCGCCTCGCTGGCGCCGCTCTTTCCCATCACCCCGAGCGACCGCGTGCTCTCGGTGCTGCCGCTCCACCACACCTTCGAGTTCAGCTGCGGCTTCCTCCTGCCGTTCTCTCGCGGATCGCGCATCATCTATCTCGACGAGCTGACCGGCGAGCGCGTGAACCGCGGCCTCCGCGAAGGGCGCGTCACCGGCATGGTGGGCGTCCCGGCGGTGTGGCACCTGCTGGAGCGGCGCATCCTCTCCCAGATCGAGGCGCGCGGACCGGTGGCCGAGGCCTTCCTCGACGTGGGCGGCGAGCTCAATCGCTGGCTCTCCAAGAACGTGGGCTTCGATCTCGGCAAGGTGCTCTTCGGGCAAGTGCACCAGGGCCTCGGCGGCAACATTCGCTTCCTCATCTCCGGCGGCGCGGCGCTCCCGCACGACACACAGAAGCTCTTCGCTGGGCTGGGCCTCAAGCTCACCGAAGGCTACGGCCTCACCGAGGCCTCGCCGGTGCTCACCGTGGCCAAGGCCGGGTCGGCGCCCGGGCAAGTGGGCAAGGCCATTCCCGGCGTGGAGATCAAGATCGACGCGCCCGACGCCAACGGCGTTGGCGAGGTGCTGGCCAAGGGCAAGAGCATCATGCTCGGCTACACCGACGAAGAGGCCACGGCGCAGACGCTGCAAGACGGCTGGCTCCGCACCGGCGATCTCGGCAAGCTCGACAAGCGCGGAAACCTGGTGCTCGTCGGGCGATCCAAGGACGTGGTGGTGACCGCCAGCGGCGAGAACATCTACCCCGACGACGTGGAGCGCGTACTCGGCAAGGTGGAGCACATCGAAGAGCTGGCGCTGGTGGGCATCGACGCCCCGAGCGGCGGCGAGCGCTTGGCGTGCCTGGCGGTGGCCGAGGCCGAGGACGGGCTGCCCCGCGCCGAGCGCAGCGAACGCGCGCTCACGGCGTTGCGTGCGGCCATCGGCAAGCTGCCCTACAACCAGCAGGCCGGTGTGGTGCATCTCTACGAGGCCAAGCTTCCGCGCACCGCGACCCGCAAGGTGAAGCGCAACGAGGTCAAGGCGCTGCTCGA
>JABFRG010000883.1 GCA_013141295.1 Polyangiaceae bacterium | reverse complement strand
GTCCACGATCGTGCCGTCGGGGCGGCGGACCTTGAAGCCGGTTCCTTCTGCGAACGCAAAGAAGCCATCGCGAAGCCCGAGCTCTCTGCCGGATCCGACGATGGATCCGTCGAAGAAGAGAGTGGTTTCATCGGTGGGTAGCGTGCGCAGGGCGGCGTACGCCACATGGCCGGCATCGTCGGCCGCAACCCATCGCTTGAACTGCGGCGCGAAAAGCGCAGTAACGGTGGCGCCCTCCACGCGCATGAGGCTGCTCAACCCGCCAGAAATAGGGGTTGCATCGTAGTAGAGCGTCCCACCCGGGCTGACGGCAACGCCGTCGCAATGGACACTCGAGCCGAAGTAGGGGCGCAGGTCCAAAGCGACGCTCTCGATGCCGGTCGCAAGGTCCCGGGTGTAGCAGAGGAACGTATCCGCGAAGCTCGTTTCCCCGTAGACGAGGATCCGGCCGTTGCTCCCCTGTGGTCGCACATCGCGGAGCCCCGCGAGGCCGCGCGTGAACGTCCCGGCCCACAGCGAGCCGATACCGAGGTCGTCCCGGAAGATCGCGCCCTCGTTCGTGAGAAAGCCGGTCGCGTAGGTACTGAGCTGGGTATCCACGCCGGTTCGGCGGTTGCGGATCCAGAGTCCAGCAGTGTTGGTGAACAGGATGTAGCCCTCGTTCACCTGCACGACCGTTCCGTCGACCCGGGATACGTGGGCAAGGCCGGGCGTGAGGTCCACGACGATGTCCAGCGGCTGGATCGTTTCGATGCCGATGGTATCCACCGCCACCGCGCGGAGCTGTCCGGTGAGGCTCACGCCATCGAAGGCTGCGAGAGGAAGGGTCGCGCTCGTCGCTCCGGTCGCGACAACCCCATACGTCCCGGCCAAGCGTTCCACCCGGATGCTCGCGCAGGGGTACAGGCCGGCGTCCGTGCATCGTACCGTGAGTGAGCTTTGGGTGATGAGCGCGCCGGATCGCACGCCCGAGATGCTGGGCGCGTCGTCGACCCGAACGGAGACCGAAGCGCGCCCCACCTCGCCGAACGAATCCGTTACCTCCACCGTGAGCGACGCTGGGCCGCGGGGCAGCCCCGCCGTGGGCACGTTTGCCCGGCACGTCGTCGACAGGGCATCGTTGGTGCACAAGAACCACTCTTTCGGCGCGACGTTGGCGCCCAGGCGCGCCTCGATGTTCGTCGTGGTTCGCTCCGTGATGGGTGTCGAGAACACCACGTCCACCCCCGCCTCGCGCGCGGCCCCGCCATTGGGCACCGGGGAGACGATGCTCACGACTGGCGCCGCCCACGCCCGGGCGGACGCCAGCGACATCACCATTATCATCGCCAACTGGAGGATCTTCTTCATGTGCGCCACGCTCCGGGCCCGGGGGAGTCCTTTTATCTACAGAGGGTACGCTGCCCCCAGCGGCATGTCGCAGCCACCAGGGAACAAAGCGACCCCGGCAGGGCCTTCCCGTCGGGGGTTGCGGCCGGTGAATACCCCTCCCCTCCTGCGCACCTTATGGGCGGGCGTCTACCCCCCATCTGTGGTACCCCCAAGACGCCCGGAAGCCCGATGTTTTCCCTGCTGCTCATGCCCCTGTGCCTGGTCATCCTCTACCTGGTGGTAGCGGTGGCGGGCGAGTCGCGCTCGCGCATCTGGACGCTGCTTCTGGTGGGCTATCTGGTCCGGCTGGTCTTCCAGTACGTGGTCCGCACCGTCCCGTTCTTCAGCCACAAGCTGGGCGGTGACTCCGAGATCTACGAGCTCCTGTCGGAGATGATCGAGCAGCGCTGGACCCACACCGGCATTCACTTCATCACCCAGGAAGAGGTCTTCGACATCGGTCAGGCGGCGCTTCCGGTCAACCTGTTCGCGATGGTCAATCACATCAACCGCGGGCCGGCGCGCGAGGGCTGCACCGCCATCGTCGCGCTGGCGGCCTGCGTGACCGCGCTCAACCTGTACAAGCTCGCGCTCGAGCTCGACGTGCCGAAGCTCTACGCCTACCGCACCACGGTGGCGTTCCTCTTCATGCCCGCCTTCATCATGTACACGTCCGACATCTACAAGGACGGGCTGGTTCTCCTGTTCATGCTGGGCGCCCTCGGCAGCGCCATTCGCCTCGTGCGTCGGTTTTCGATGCTCCACGTGGTCATCGGCGTGGTGAGCCTGTGGGCCCTCTGGTACGTGCGCACGTACCTGGTGTTCGCCGCGGTGGCGCCGCTGCTGGTGGGCGTCTCGGGCCTCAACTCCAAGTCCATGGCCCGCCCGTTGCTCATGTTCATCGCCCTTCTGGGCGCGACCATCGCCGTGGCCACCTACTCCAACGTGCTCCAGGGCGCGGTGGGCACCGCCACCGATACCTTCAACCTCGGAACCAGCTCGCGCGTGCTCAAGACCGCCGAGACCGGCGGCTCCGGCATCCAGTTCGAGGACGGCGGCTCCATCTACGGCGCCATCCACCTGAAGATTCTCTACACCGTCTTCGCGCCCTTTCCCTGGCAGTCCGGGAGCTTCGGCCTCCACATGGGGAAGATCGACTCGCTCATCGGCACCTACTTCAGCTACCGCGCGGTGAAGGGCATCCGCGCGCACTGGAAGGACGACAAGGGCCTCATCCTCGCGCTCCTCGTGTTCATCATTCCGATGACCGTCGTGTACGCCCTCGGCCTCTACAACATCGGCCTCATCCTCCGGCAGCGCATGCCGGTGGTCACCATGATCCTCCTGCTCGGCGCCCTCAGCTGGAAGAAGACGCCCGAGGAGCTGGAAGAGGAGGAGGACGAGAGCGACGAAGACGAGGACGAAGGCGAAGGCAAGAGCGACGAAGACGACGAGGTCCCGCAGCCTGCGGAGCGTTCGTCGGCATCGGGCGCGATGTCGCCGGTGACCGCAGCAGAACGCCGAAGGCTCTGAAGGATGGAGTACGTCGAACGAGCCCGCATCGGGCGCTGGATCGTGGCCCTCACGGTGCCCGCCGCGGTGGTGTCCCTGGGATCGCTCTTCACCCACACCCTGACGCCGGTGCTGGTGGCCGCAGCCGTCGGCCTCGCGCTGCTCTACGTCGGCGCCCCCGAGCAGGCCCCGCGCCCCAGCGCCACCGTGCTGTTCTGGGTCGCGATGGCGCTCACCGGGTACACGGTGCTGCAGCTGGTTCCCCTGCCCGCCTCCTGGTTGGCCTCGCTCTCCCCCGCCAACGCCGAGGTGTGGAAGGACGCGCTGCGGCCGCTCAAGGAGCCCGGCCCGTCGCTCACGCCGCTCTCGCTCGACCCGGCGGCCACTGCGGTGGAGGTGGCGCGCGGGCTCGTGTACGTATGCGTGTATCTTGCAGGTTTACAGATCGCGCGACGCACCGAGGGCACGCTCTTTCTCGAACGCGTGCTCGTGGCTTCGACCCTCACGTTGGCGGTGGTTTCGTTGCTGCACCCGGCGCTGGGCCTGGAGCGGGTGCTCGGCCTCTACCAGCCCACCTCGCCCCACGGCCCCCGGCACACGGCGCC
>JABFRG010000115.1 GCA_013141295.1 Polyangiaceae bacterium | reverse complement strand
CCTCTACGTGAGCCACGACGAGCACGCGATCCATCCCCGCGGTGTCGTTCACGTCGTGGCTCACGTAGAGGAGCGTGGCGCCCTGGAAGTGCCGGCGTGCCCGCGCCAAGAGCTCGCGTCGCTGTTCGCGTTCGAGGCCGCGGAACGGTTCGTCGAGGAGCGCGAGCCGGGCGCCCTTCCGGAGCCACGCGCGGGCCAGCCGTACGCGCTGGCCTTGTCCGCCGCTCACACAGGCGCCGCCCTCACCGAGCTCCGCCCGCATGCCCTCGGGCAGATGTTCCAGGACCTCGGTCAGGTTGCTGCTCCGAAGCGCTTCCGAAACGTCGCGTACCTCGTCTTTGCCGGCGCCGTAGCACACGTTCTCGAGGAGCGTGCGGTTCCAGAGGAAGACGCTCGGGTCGACCCACGCGGTCTGGTCGTGGAGCCGCGCGATGCCCGCGGCGTCCAGCGGCTGGTCGTCGACCCGGAGCTCCCCGCCCGACACGCCGAGAAAGCCCTGGAGCAGACCCAGGAGCGACGACTTGCCGGCGCCCGAGAGGCCGACGATGCCCACGTGCGAGCCTGGCTCGATGCGAAGGTCGACCCGGTCGAGGATCGTGTGCCCACCGGCCATGGCCGACACTCCCTGCAGCTCCACCTTCACGCCGCCCGCTTTCGGCTCCGGAGCAGCCGACGTTGCCTCGATCGACACCGCTGCGCGCGGGGCGATCGCCTCCGGCGCCGAGAGCGGCGACAGGAGTCGCGCGAGTGTCACGCGAACGTCGCGCCAGGCGGCCATGGAGAGCGCGAAGTCCTGACCTGCTGCGGGGATGCGCAAGGCCCAGAACGCGAAGAGGAGAACCCCGGCCAGCGCCGTCTCGGCGCCCGCGAAGCGATACACCATGGCCGCTGCGAGGGCCGTGGCCAATGCCGCTTGCGCCGCCTGGATGCCCACCGACTGCTGCGCCAGCGCCCGACCGGTTCGTACCCAGGTCGCAAGGAGCGCTTCGTGCTCGCGGGCCACGGCTCGCTCGGCCCCGTGCACGCGAATGGGGACCACGCCGCGCAAGGCATCGAGGTAGAAGCGATCGAGGGCCGTGGCCTGGGTGCGGAAGCGACCCGCCGTCTCCGCGGGAATTCCCCGGAGCGCGTAGGGCAACACCACGGCGACCGTCGCCGCGAGCACGGCGAGCCCGGCGCTCGCCGGTGAGAGCCACGCCACGCAGGCGGTGGCGGACGTCAGCGCCAGGAGCGCGCGCAGACCTCGCGCCACCACCAGCGGCGCCTCGCGCAGCGCGTGGAGCGAGTGACCGCGGCTGGCCATGTCGGAGGTCGGTCGACTCTGCATGTATGCGTCGCCGAGCCGCGGCAGCTTGGCCATGAGCGCTGCCCGAAGCCGGACCTCGAGCCCGAGGCCGATGCTCTGCACGAGCCGTGTCGTGAGGAGCTCGAGCCCCAGCGCCAGCGCCGCGAACAGCGCCACCAGCCCGAGGCCCATGGCCCGCTGGTAGTCGAGGGCGAGCATGCGGTGGAGGTCGAGGATGCCCCGGAGGATGAACACGTCGAGGGTCGCCACCACGGCGGAAGCCACGAGGGCCGCCGCCGTCCACCCGAGAACGCCCAGGCCCGCGGCCTTCAAGCTGCGCGCGAGGAGCCACAGGGGGCTCGTCTCCTTCCGGAGCGGCGCGCCCTCGACTTTGGTGGTGCCGGCGGCCTTCGCGGGAGCGTCCGGTTTCGAGAAGTGCACCACCACCGTGCCTTCCAGGCTCAGCATCTCCGGCCCGCGGGCGGTGGCCCACCAGAACTTCTTGGGGATGCCGGCAGGCTTGGCGACGACGCTCGCCAGGAGCGCAGCGGCCTCGGTCCCGGTGCGCACCGCCCCGGAACGAACGAGCGCGCGCACCATGCGAATGCCGGCATCGAGGGCGGCGAACGTCTCGAAGGTGGGGTCGGCCTCCGCGGTGGCGAGCCGCTCCGCCTGGGCCGAAGCGCGCAGCCCGAGCTCCCGCATGCGCGCCCGGAGCAGACGCAGCGCGGGCGCCGAGGCCATCCACTTGCGAAACCGCTTGGCGGAGAGCGGCAAGGGAACGTCGGCGATGCGCGCCAGGAGCGCTTCCTTCGTCGCCCAGCTGCGACCACCGGACGGGTCCAGGATCTGCACCAGCGGGCCCACCACCCGCCACACCACCACGAAGTGCAAGAGGCCTCCGGGTACCCGCGTCAGGACGATCGCCGGCAGCGCGTCTTGCTCCGGCAAGAGCAGCGTGTCGCGGGCCACGAGCACCTCGTTCGTGCGAAGCCCCAGCTCGCTTCCCAGCTTGGCCAGCGCGTCGATCGACGTGCCATCCACCTGGGTCTGGCAACGCTCGCGCAGATCGTCGTAGTCGGCCGCGATACCGAACCCTTCGAGCACCGCGGCGAGGGCTGCCGGCCCGCAGTCCATGAGCGAGGTCTGGATGATCTCCGGTACCAAGAATGCGCGGCGACTCATGGCTCGCCCTTTCCGGCCACCAGATCCCCCGGCGCGCGGGTCGACGGAGCAGGGGTGGGCGCCGCGCCCAGCGTGCGTACCAGCAGCTGGAGCGGCGAGACCCGTTCCACTTCGACTTCCACCTCACCGGGCAGGCCGTGCTGCAGCGGGACCCGCGAGCCATCGGGCGAACGCAAGCGTAGCTCGGTGCGCACGGTGCCGCCCTGCGGCTCGCTCGCCACGTCCGAGACCTCGGCGTCGAGCATGCCGAACTGCGTCCAGGCGAAGCCCTTCAGCTTCACGCGCGCACGCTGCCCCGGGAGCACGCGCCCGACCGCGTCCGACGGAGCGAACTGCGCAACCACGTGCACCTCGCCTTCGGGAATCACCGTGGCCACCGCATCTCCGGCCTTGAGCACGTCGCCCACCTGGAGCGCGGCGATGCTCCCCAGGCGCCCACCGATCGCCGCGCGAACCGTGCGCCGCTCCAGCGCCGCGTTGGCGGTGTCGGCGGCGGCGACGCTCACGTCGTGCTCGGCCAGGAGCTCCGTCACCTGACGCGACAGGTCGGCGATGCGACTCTCCTCGGTGCGGTCGTCGTACTCGCGGCTCGCCTTCTGCCGAGACAGCTCGATGCTCGCGCTGTCGACCTTGAGGCGACTGCCCGCAGCTTCGTCCTCGGCCTTCCACAGGTCGCCGCGCGAGAGCAGCGCGGCCTCGGAGAGCTTCTTCGACATATCGGCCAGCCGCTCCCGCTGCTGTTTCGCCTGGTCGGCTTCACGAACGCCGAGCCCGGCCTGCTGCGCTCCCACCGTGTTCAATCGCCAGTGCGCCGCGCGTCGCTCTCGCTCGGTGGCGATCTGCTTCTCCAGGGCCACGATCTTTCGCTCCACGGTCCGGGTGTGGGCGCGCGCCTCTACCAGACGCGCCTCCTCCACCGCGAGGTCGAGCTCCCCCAGGGCGTCGCCGGCGCGCACCGCGCGCCCCAGCTCCACGTGGAGCGCCACCACGCGTCCGGCCTCCGCGGCCGCCGCGCGGCTCGGC
>JABFRG010001251.1 GCA_013141295.1 Polyangiaceae bacterium | reverse complement strand
GACGAAGACCTGATCGCCTTCGAGGTCGGCCTGGTAGACCACCACGGCGTGGGGGGAGCCGACCTTCGCGGCGAGCTTCGCCTCGTGTAGCAGCGTGTCTCGCCTCTCCGCTTCCGGGCGCATGATCTTCAGCGCGACCCGCCGGTCGAGGACGCGATCGTAGGCGTCGTAGACCACTCCCATCCCGCCTCGCCCGAGCCACCCCAGGATCACGAACTGGCGGATGACGTCGCCGTTCAGTAGTGGTGTTTCGAGCTCCCGTGCTTCGGCCTCTCCGCCGCCGGCAGTGGCCACCACTGCGTGGCACTCTTCGCACGCGTCGACGTGCGCATCCACGAGGGTGCGCTCCTCTGCGGTCAGCCTACCCTCGAGATAGCGCAGGATCTGGTCTGCTGTGAGGCACGCCACCGCGGCCACCCTACCATTCACACGGCGCGTCGGCGATGCTGGCCGGGCGTGAGTGCGGTCCATCGCCGGAATGCCTTGTAGAATGCGCTGGAATCGGCAGAACCAAGGAGAAATCCCACTTCGGCGAGGCTGGTTCGCGCGTCGGCCAAGCTCCGTATCGTGCGTTGATGGAGGAAACCCGAAACGAGCTGGCCTGCCTGCACGCGGGCAGGGCTTCGGTCTCCGGCCTCCTGCGATTGTCGACGAGCATCGAGGGGTAGACGCAGCCGTCCCCGCGATGTCGCGCGCGGACCGTGAATTTCTGCCGCGCCAGCAGGCCTCAGAACGCCTGGGTGTCGAAATGAAACAAGAGAAGCGTCGGCTTCGGCGTGCCCATGGCACCTCGCCTGGACCCGTAGCAACACGCGTGCCCCCGCCGTGCGGCAGCCCTTCGGTCGAACACCGCGACTCGGCGCCCCTGGCACCCGTGTCGCGACCACCGGAGCCGCGGGGCCACAGAGACACCGGCGGCGCGAGGCGTGGAGCAGGCCTACGGGCGGCAGTAGTAGCCCTGCGGGCCCTTCTTGCAGGTGCCCACGCCGTTGCACGACTTCATGAGGCCAGGGTTCGCGTCGCACGCTTTTTCGTCATCGCAGCACTCCTTGCCGACGCACGTTCCTTTCCCGCTCGAGCCCTTCACGTAGAGGCACGAGAGGTGAACCTTGCACGTGGTGCGCGAGCCCCCGCAGAGTCCCTCGTTGTCGGGCGTCTTGTCGGCACAGCTGCACTCGGCTCCGAGGTCGACCTTGTTCGAGCCCGTCGTGTCGAGACAGATCGAGCGAATGGCCTCGGCGGTTCTGGCCTGATCACAGGTTCTGACGTCGAAGCAGAGGAGCTGGTCGAGCGTCAGCGTCGGGACGCACAGCGGGTCGCATCGGAGCTTCGCGTCGCCCGGCTGTGCGCCGCACTCTTTCAACTTCGCCTCGCAGCGCTGCGAGCACTCTGCGGCGGTGAGTGGCGCCGAGCCGCCGCTGGAGCTCGAAGAGCCACCGGACGAAGAAGATGAGGACGTCGTGCCCGAGCTGCTCGAGTCCGAGCACGCGAGGAGAACGGTGCAGATGCAAGAAGCCGAGAGAGCCAATAAGGATAAGCGCATGGGGTGAACGTATCGCGGAGCAGTTTCCGTGCCAGAGAGGCGCCGGCGTGGCCTCCCCCACCAACGCTTCGGCGCCGCCGCACACTGGCGTGAAAAGCGACTGGGGAGCGCGTTCGAGCCCGCTGCCTTTCACGACTTCATTCTCGCCCAGGGCTTCTTGCCGCGCGCCGCGCTGCGCCGCACGACGCTGCGTCACTTCACTTCTTTCCCGCGGAGCAAGGTTCGCCGAAGCCAACGCGTTGGCCCCCGGTGCAACGGCGCGTGCGCGTCTTGCCTACTCGGCGACGACGCAGTTGCGGCCGCGGTGCTTGGCGGCGTAGAGGCGGGTGTCGGCCAGGCGCAAGAGGTCGTCCTCGCTGGCTTCCGGCGCCAGCTCGGAGATGGCGGCGACGCCGACGCTGACGGTGACGAACACCGTCTCGTCGTGGAGCTCGAGGGGCAGCTTCTCGACCGCGGAGCGCACCCGTTCGGCGAGGCGCGTGGCCTGGGTCTTCCCGGTGCTGCGCGCGAGGATGACGAACTCCTCACCGCCGTAGCGGGCCAGCACGTCTTCCGCGCGAATGAGCCGCGCCAGCTGCGCCGCGACCGAGCGCAGCACGTAGTCGCCGGCCAGGTGACCGTGGGTGTCGTTGAGGTTCTTGAACGCGTCGAGGTCGAGCATCAAGATGGCGAGCTTGGTCTTGTGACGGCGGGCGTGGGCCATCTCCGACTGCAGCCGCTCCACCAGGAACTGGCGGTTGAAGGCGCGCGTGAGACTGTCGCGGGTCGATGCTTCGTAGAGCCGGTGGCGCAGGTTCTCTTCGACGTCGTCGATGAGCGCGAATGTGAGGACCATGTTGGGCCCCAGTTGGATGCGATCGCCCGAGACCAGCATCGACGAAGTCACCGGCTCCCGGCGAATGAACGTGCCGTTGGTGGAGGCCAGGTCCTCGATCCAGTAGAGCCCGTCTTTGCGGTAGATGCGCGCGTGCTTGCGACTGACGCCGGGGTCTTCCACCCAGATGCCGACCTCGCTCCCGCGGCCGATGAACATCTCGTCGGCGTCCACCGAGAACACCTGACCGGCGTTGACGCCGGTGAGCACCGTGAGCACCGCCCGTTGCGAGGCGTCGCTTTCGGGAACGGCCAGCTGCCGCTCGGTGGTTCGCTCGAGGTCGCCCATGTCCGGCGGCGCCAGCGTGGGCGCGGAATGGGCCGGCGGCTCCTCGCTGGGAATCTCCGCGAAGCTCGGCCGCTCCATCCTTCTCGTTTGGGTCTTCTTGTCCGGCATCCGCAGTCTCGTCGCCGCGGGATCCGTTGTCGGCCCTGCGGAAAGCGCGTTAACTCGTACCATGGAACGTCGTTCTCAGCGCGACGGTTCCCGCACTGAACGCTTGACCCGCGTCGCGCGGAGCCCTTCAGCGTTCGGTGGAGCTGCCACCGTGCGCGGTGCGGTCCTGCGCCATGCAGGCGCAGTCGACGCGCCACACCGAGAAACGCTCGGTCTCCAGCATCGCTTCGCCTTCTCGTGCAAACGACGACGCGCACGACGCGAGGCCGGCGGGCAGGGCCGTGGTGGCGGTGGCGAAGACCCCTCCCTCCGGCGCGGTGCGGCACACGGCGCGGCTCAGCCGTGTGAGATCGCCCGGTTGATGCCATCCTTCGTCGGCCACCAGGTGGCGCAGCCGGCGCTCACCCCCGCTGGCGCTGTAGAAGGTGATGTCGGGGCGAAAATAGGTGAGCCCGATGCTGGTGTAGTCGATGTCGGCGGCCACGCTCGCGTGCTGCGGCAACCTTTCAGCGACGTCCTTGGTGGAGGAGAGGGCGCCCGCGTAGTCGGCGCGTAGGTCTTTTTGACTCACCCACAGCTGGTAGCCGAGGAGCGGGAGCGCGAGCCCCAGCGGGAGCGCCCGGAGCCAGCGACGCCAGCGCACGGCGGCGGGATCTCGCACCAGTGAGAGCCCGAGGGTGA
>JABFRG010000529.1 GCA_013141295.1 Polyangiaceae bacterium | reverse complement strand
CCCTTGTAGAGCGCAATTCGCGTCGCCTGCAGCGCTCCCGCGAGCGCGGGTGCGATGCGTGCATGTTGCACATACTTCGCCGCGGCGACCGAGCGAGGTCGTCGAAGAACGCAATTCTCCGTGAAATGTGCGGGGGCGATTGCCCCCACACGGGGCCCTCGGCCCCCATCGCGCGGGGCGGGTGGGGCCGCCGGTCGACGCTTTGCGCGTGGCACGCTCGATGCTCGAGGGGCGCGCATGGCTCCACGCATCCGAACACTTCGCACGCCGCGTCTGGCTCTCGCGCCGCTCCTGCTCGCCGTCGCGACCTCGGCCACGTTGGCTTGCACCGATGGTGTGGACGAGCTGGCTGGGGCGGGGCCGGATAGCGTGGGAACCGAAACCGTCAGCCCCGGCGGCATCGTGTGCAACCCCGCGGACCGCCCAGCGGAGGGCCGCCTCAAGAGGCTCACCACCACGCAATATCGCAACACGCTGCGCGATCTGGTGGCAGCCAGCACCGGCGACGTCACCCAGGTCGACGCGACGCTCGGCAACGCGCCCTCGCTCTCGCTGGTTCCGGTCGACGTGCGAGAGAAGACCACCGACGACATCCATGGCTCGTATCGTCGTCTCGACCAAACCCTTCAAGAGAGCCGCGTCGGGGCCTACTACCAGGTTGGTGTGGAACTGGGGCATGCGCTCACCACGGCGACACTCCTTCCCAAGGTCGTGGGAACGTGCGCCACCGACGCGAACACCGCCAACGACGCTGCCTGTATCGACGCTTTCGTTCGAACCTTCGGCGCCCGCGCCTACCGACGCCCGCTGACCGACGACGAGGTGACCTTCTATCGCAACGTCTACGGCTCGTCCACCGCGCAGTCGGCCGAGGCCTACGCCGATGTCATCGGTGTAATGGTCAATGCACCACAGTTTCTATACTTGGTCGAGCACGGCACTACGCCTCTCGCCGACGAGCCCAATACCTTCTTGCTGGGCCCGTACGAGCTGGCGTCCCGGCTGTCGTACCAGCTCTGGGACAGCATGCCGGACGAAGCGCTGTTCGCAGCCGCTGCCGACGGGAGCTTGCTGAAGGACGACGTCTACGCCCGGGAAGTGGAGCGGATGTTCGCCTCGCCGCGGACCAAGGCGACATTGGGAGAATTCTTCCGCGACTGGACCAAAGCGGACGACCTGGGAACACTGGATGGGCGAAACGCCGACCCGACGTTCCGCTCGTTCGCTGGCGAGAACCTCCCCACCCCGACCTTGCGCGAGGAAATGATTCAGGATGCAGTAGGGACCGCCGACTGGGTGGTCTGGGGTATGAAAGGTAGCCTCGCCGACCTTCTCACCACGCCGGCGAATGTGAATCGTGGTGCAGAGCTGGCGCGCATCTACGGGCAAGCTCCGTGGAACGGTGTCGGCGAACCACCCGCGTTCGCCGTGGGCTCGCGTCCCGGGCTCTTCACCCGGGCAATGTTCTTGAGCACCGGGAGCGCCACCACGCGGCCCATCATGAAGGGCGTATACCTGCGAAAAGTGATCCTGTGCGACAAGCTCGACTTGCCGCCTCAGGCGGCGTTCACCGCCCCCGACCTTCGGCCCGACATGACCACGCGCGAAGTGGTCGAGCAGCTCACCGAGGGGCAGGGCTCCAGTTGCGCCGGGTGCCATGCCAAGCAGATAAACCCTCTCGGATTCGCCACCGAGGGCTTCGACGCGCTCGGTCGCGCTCGCAAAGAGCAACGTCTCTTCGACGAGAAGGGCAATCCGGTGGGAGCCAAACCCGTGCGCACCGACACCGTTCCCTATATCGATATGGCCGACGCCACGCCCTCGAGCGGCCCTCAGGATCTCATGGCGCAATTGGCCAAGAGTCCGAAGACCGCGAGCTGTCTCGCGCGCAACTACTTCCGATTTACCGCAGGAAGGTGGGAGGAGAAGGGCGATGGGTGCAGCCTTCAGAAGTTGGAAGGCGCGCTTCGAACGGGACCCATTCGCGATTTCCTGAAGGCATCGGTGCTGGACCCCCGTTTTCGGCAGCGCGTTTTCACGCCCTGAGTCGCTCTCCCCAACGCACCCTCCATAGGGCTCGAATCATGAATTTCTCACGTCGTCAGATTCTTCGGGGGGCCGCCGGCGCCTCCCTCGCATTGCCGTTCATGCCGTCGCTCCTCGGCAAGGAGGCGCTCGCCAAGACGCCTGCGCGCCCGCCTCGCCTTCTGTGGCTCACCACCGACCACGGCGCCGCGTTCGAGGGGGCCATGTTTCCCGGCAATAGCCCGCTGACCATGCAGGCGACCGTCGTGCCGGGTCACTCGGTCGGCGCGGGGCCGCTGGTGTCCTCGGTGCAGAACGGCGCCCGGTCCGTTTCTCCCATACTGAGCGCCCCGAGCACCGACTTCACCGCCTCACTCGCGCAGAAGATGAACGTCCTTCGCGGCCTCGATGTTCCGTGGTACCTCGCGCATCACACAGGCGGCCACATGGGGAACTTCGCCGCAAACGACGGCGGTGGTGCCGACGGGGTAGCGGTCCAGGCTTTTCCTCGTCCCACAATCGACCAAATCATCGGTCGCTCGCCGAACTTCTACCCCAACTTGGCCAGCGTCAAACAGCGGGTGATGGTGATGGGGCCCCGAGCCATCTCCTGGAACTGGTCCAACCCGGCGGCGCGAAGCGGAAGCATCGACGCGCAAAAGGGGGAGACCAGCTCGCTCAACTTGTTTCGGTCGATCTTCGTGCCGCCGACCAAGCCCTCCCGCGCCCCCATCGCCGACCAGGTGCTCCAGAGCTACAAGTCGCTGCGCGAGGGAAATCGTCGACTCTCCTCCGCCGACCGGCAGCGCCTCGACGACCATATTGCCAACATGAGCGAGCTCGAGCGCAAGCTCAATGCCACGGCGAACTGCGGAGCCATCACTCCGCCCACCGACGATGCATCGGGCCACCAGACCCTGCAGCAGGCAGACTTCATCGCCTGGTCGAACCTCTTCGCCGACGTGGCCATTGCGGCGTTCTCCTGTGGCACCAGTCGTATCGGCGTCCTGGGGATGGGCTACTACCAGTCGGAGGAGGCGTTGGGCCAGTACAGCGGCGACTGGCATCAGGGCGTCGCCCACCAGGCCAGCTCGAATCAACCGCTTCTGACTCGGGCGTACCAGACCTTCTTCGCTCGAGTGTTCCTTCGAGTCGCCTCCAAGCTGGAAGGGATGTCGAACGGGGTGGGCGGAACGTTGCTCGACGATACACTCATGGTTTGGAGTCAGGAGTGTGGCGTTTCCACCCACGACTCTTTCTCACTCCCGGTGGTCACCTTCGGCTCGGCGGCGGGCGCGCTGAAGACCGGCCTCTACTGCGACTATCGGCGGGTGAATCCCGCATGGGTGTGGCTCTTCTCCGACGGGACAATGCATAGCAGGATCGATCACTTGACTCTCCGCAGTCGCGACTTGGGTGCGGGTAGCGGGTCAGGGATCTTGCCGTCTTCGTAGCGACCGGCGTGGTTG
>JABFRG010001016.1 GCA_013141295.1 Polyangiaceae bacterium | reverse complement strand
CCGAGGAGCGGCGACGCCAGCCGACGCGGGGTCGCTTCGGCTCCCACCAGACGCCCCGAGGCCGTTGCGCGATCGCCGCCCGCGACCGCAAGCGCAGCCCCCACCACCAGTACGATCCCGGCCGCCACCGCGATGGCCCAGGTACGGCGCACCGGGCGCTGCGACGCATCGGACGTCGCCTCACGAGGGCCCGGTTCCTCGGCCACGATGGGCTTGGCCACCGCCGGTACCTCGGCGGACTCGGGCGGCTCGCCCCCGCGGCCGGAAGGCGCCACGGCGTCACGCTTGGCGACGGCATCGGCGATGCGCTGTCTTTCGCTGCGGCGCACGCCGTCGAAGAGCTCGCCGAGGAAGTCGGCGAGCGTTCGCGGATCGTCCTCGGGTGCCCTTCGCGCATAGGCCAGGAGGGCAGCCGCGGCGTCCTTGGCGGTGGCAAAGCGATCTGCAGGCGCATGGGCCACGAGCTTCGTGTAGATCGCACACAACGCCGGATCGGCCTCGAGCTTCGGGGCCTCGCCGATGGAGACGCGCTTCAGGATCTCGAAGTCGGTGCCGGAGCCCCAAAGCGGCGTGCCGGTCATGGCCTCGTAGAGCATCGACCCCACGCCGAAGAGGTCGCTCCGGCGATCGAGCGGCTCGCTCCGCGCCTGCTCGGGTGACATGTAGGCGAGCTTGCCGCGGACGTGGCCGGTCACCGTGAGCTTGGGGCCGGCGTCCATCTTGGAGATGCCGAAGTCCAGGAGCACCACGTGGCCGTCGTAGGAGACCATGACGTTGTGTGGCGACACGTCCCGGTGCACCACCGAAAGCGGCTCACCGTCCACGTCGGTGAGCTCGTGGACCGCGTGGAGCGCCGCGCAGACGTCGGCGAGGATGGAGGCCACGATGCCCGCCGGCAGGCCCCCGGTGCCCGCGGCTGCGCCCTTCCGTGCGGCCACCAGGACCTTCTCGAGGGTCTTGCCCTCCACGTACTCCATGGCGAGATACGGCTCGTCTTCCAGCTCACCGAACTCGAAGGCGCGCACCACGTTCGGGTGATTGAGCAGCACCGCCAGCCGCGCTTCGCGCAGGAAGAGCTCCACCAGGTGCGGTTCGTGGGCGTCGCCGGGCAACATGCGCTTCACCGCCACCATGCGCCGCACCCCGCCCTTGGCCTCGTCGAGCGCCAGGTGCACGGTGCCCATACCCCCGTGTCCCAGGGGGAAAAGGAGCCGGTATCGAGACGCGGCGAACGCCGTCGCGCTCTCCGTAAGTTGGGACGCAGGCTCGCCCATCGGCCTTCATTGTAGCCGGGCGCCGCAACCGTGGGAACGGTATGTTCGGATGGGGCGGGTCAGGGCTCTTCGAAGCGCACCGATTCGAAGGTCTTTCGCGCCATCGCCTCGATCTCGTCGGCGCGCTCGGCGTTGGTGAGCCAGGTGAGGGTGTAGAGCGCCCGCTTGGTGGGAATCTGCACCATCGCCTGGTGCGCGACGCCTTTTCCAACGCGGGTCGTGGGCTCGCTCGACGGCGCGAGGATCAGCATGAATCGCTCGCTGCCATCGGGCATGCGGGCGCGCAGCTCCTTTTCGCGTACCCGAGCGACGGTGAATCCGTGCGCTCGCATCTGGTTGTTGACGCCATTGGTAGACGCGTCCATGGCCTTGTCGGTGAGCGATGGGGGCAGCGCCTGTGCCCGCGGGGTCTCCTCGAGGCTCTCCTGAAGAAGGAACGAGACCATCCCCCGTGGGTCGCGCGCGAGCCACGCGGAGACTCCGCCCGCGACCGTGGGCGACGGCGTGGCGCACCGGGCCGCAGCGTCGCCGAGCGTGGAGAAGAGGACGCAGGAACCGGGCGCCAAGAAGACTTGCGCAGAGAGACCGTGGTATCGGAGCGCGAATCCATCCGCGGGCCCCGCGGCACGAGCGGGCGACGCGGCGGGCGGCGGTGCATCGACGGGAGCGCTCACCGCGTCCGTCGGCTGAGGTGGCGACGACGGAGACGCAGCGGGTGCGGCCTCTCCCGCGCAGCCAGCGACCAGGAGCGCATTCGACAACCACATGAGCCGCACTGTCATGATCCCCACCTCCGTTTCATTGTACCGGGGACCTTGCTACCTTGGAACGGTATGCGCTCGGTGGCGCTGCTTTTTCTATTCCTTGCGGCGCTCACGGTGGTGGCCGCCGCGTGCTTGCCCGATCTCCCGACGGCCACGGCACCCTTCGACGCGTCTCGGCTCCCGGCGCGCGGTTGCGGGGATGGCTTCGTCGACTTCGCGGCCGACGCCGGGGAGCAGTGCGATCCGGGCGAAGCGGGTGTTCCCGGGTGCACCACCGGCTGCAAGCTCGACTGCGAGGGCGGCGCCCTCGATCCGGTGAGCGGGCACTGCTACTTCCCGCTGAGCAAGAGCGCGTCCTTCGCCAAGGCCAGTGAGGCCTGTCTTACGAAGGCCGCGCACGTCGTCACCCTGGGTAGCGAAGAAGAGCTGGCCTTCGTCTCCGCGCGATACCCGGCGCCCATCTGGGTGGGGCTCGCGCAGAACAGCACCGCCGCCGGGGCGTACACGCCGCCGAGCAACGTGCGCGAATCCGGATGGCCGCTTCCGCCTGCCACCGGCCCCTGCCCCGGCTGTTTCGCCGTCGCCGACGACGCCGGAATCTTTCCCCCCGAAGGACCGCTCGATGGCGGGCCCAGCGGATGCGTGACCACCCACGAGGGGGTCTGGCACGCGACGCCCTGCAACCTTCCGGGCCCGGGATTCTCCGTGGTTTGCGAGCGAGAGCCTGCGGGCACGCGCACCGAGTCCTTCAACGAAACGCTGCGCATCTCGCTCGCAGAAACGGCGAAGAAGAAGCGCTACCTCTATTCGCCGAGCGAAGACACCGCCGAGGGCGCGGTGGCCACCTGCAAGCTCCTCGGAGGACGCCTGGTGGTATTCGAGAGCCGCGCCGAACGCGAGGAGCTGGGGCGCGAGATCGCGCAGCTGCTCCCGCCGCAAACGCCGGTGGGCACCTTCTGGATCGGTCTCGCCGCGGTGGGCGGCGTGTTCACCTGGGACGACGGTACGCCGGAGGCCGCGCACCCCGCAGCCTGGGGCGATCAAGAACCCAAGGGCACCGGCGATCGCCGGGCATATATGCATATTGCACAGACATCGTACGACTCGACGCTGGTTCGGGCCGATGACGACGCCACCGCCCGTCGCCCATTCGTCTGCGAGCGCGCCCCGTGACTGCGCCTCGACTCCCGCCGGCAGCCAAGCTGCGATAGCATCGGGGGGTGTCCCTCCCGCTCCTCGCCCTCGCCGCTGCGTTCCGCTTGGTCCCTCAGGTCACGGAGGTGACGCAGGTGGCGGCCACCGGCGCCGAGGTGTGCGTGGCCCATCGCTCGGGCGCCGTGAGCTGCCTCCCCCGTGGCGCTCTCGACGCCGCCCCGCGCAAGGTGGGCTTCGCCCATCGCATCGCGCAGCTCCGGGGCGAGGGCAGCGTGCTCTGCGGTCTCGCCGAGACCGGCGA
>JABFRG010000653.1 GCA_013141295.1 Polyangiaceae bacterium | reverse complement strand
GGTGGCGTTGATGGTCTCGCGCCGTCGCCGCCGGGTGGACCCGGGGGCCGACCAGCGACCCGCCGGGTGAGTGCGTCTTCGGCGCGCAAAACGGGCCTCGGGTGCTACATTCGACCCCCTGGAGGCACCATGGGTTCGTACACCATCATTCGCGGAGGAACGGTCGTCAACGCCGAGGGCGAGGAGCGCGCCGACGTGCTCGTCGAAGGCGAGACCATCAAGGCGGTAGGCCGCGATCTCCCGGTGCCTTCCGACGCCACGGTGGTCGACGCGGGCGGCGCCTACGTGCTCCCCGGCGGCATCGATCCGCACACCCACATGGAGCTGCCCTTCATGGGCACCACCGCCTCCGAAGACTTCTTCAGCGGCACCAGCGCGGCCGCCGCCGGCGGCACCACGATGATCATCGACTTCGTGATCCCGGATCCGAAGGAGCGGGTGCTCGACGCCTACAAGAAGTGGCGCGGCTGGGCCGAGAAGGCCGCTGCAGACTACAGCTTTCACGTGGCCATTACCTGGTGGGACGACACCGTGTCGGCCGACATGGAGACCCTCACCAAGGAATACGGGGTCAACAGCTTCAAGCACTTCATGGCCTACAAGAACGCCATCATGTGCGACGACGAAGTACTGGTGAGCTCGTTCTCGCGCGCCAAGGAACTTGGTGCACTGTGCACGGTTCATGCGGAGAACGGCGAGCTGGTGTATCGGCTCCAGCAAAAGATCTTCGAGCAGGGCTTCCGCGGCCCCGAAGGCCACCCGCTCTCGCGTCCGCCCGAGGTGGAGGGCGAAGCCGCCAATCGCGCCATTCGCATCGCCGAGGTGCTGGGCGTGCCGCTGTACCTGGTGCACACCAGCTGCATCGACGCCCTGGAGGCGGTGACCCGTGCGCGCCTGGAGGGGCAGCGGGTCTTCGCCGAGGTGCTGGCGCAGCATCTGGTCATCGACGACAGCGTGTACCGGAACCCCGACTGGAACGCCGCCGCCCACTACGTGATGAGCCCGCCGTTCCGCCCGAAGGAGCACCAGGAAGCGCTCTGGCGCGGCCTGCAGTCGGGCATGCTGCAGACCACGGCCACCGACCACTGCTGCTTCTGCACCCCGCAGAAGCAAGCGGGCCTCGAGGACTTCCGGAAGATTCCCAACGGCACCGGCGGCGTCGAGGATCGCATGGCGGTGCTGTGGCACCACGGCGTGCGCACCGGTCGCCTGACGGCCGCCGAGTTCGTCGCCGTCACGTCCGCCAACACCGCCAAGATCTTCAACATCTACGGCAAGAAGGGGCGTATCGGCGTGGGCGCCGACGCCGACATCGTGGTGTGGGATCCGAACAAGAGCCGCACCATCTCTGCCAAGACGCACCATCAGAAGATCGACTTCAACATCTACGAAGGCATGGAAGTGGTGGGGAACGCGGCTCGCACCTTCGTGCGTGGCAAGCTCGCGTGGGACGGCAAGGATCTGCACACCGAACGCGGCTTCGGCAAGTACGTCAATCGCCCGACCCACTCGTACTTCTTCGAGAACCAGGTGCTGCGCAACAAGCAGCATACGCAGAAGCCGGTGGAGCGCGTGCTGCCCAAGCGCGCGTAGGCTCGCTTCGACCACCTGCGCAGCGCTCGCCCAGGTGCGCTGCGCAGGGTCTGCGCAATCGCGGCGGCGACCGCTGTTTTACGGGAGAATGCGCCACGGATGGGCTGGCGTGGGGCTTGCTGCAGAGTGGTTCCATGAAACGCACTCTTCGCTTCGTTCCCTCGCTCCTCCTGGTCGCAGCTTGCTCCTCGCCCTCTCCTGCCACGCCGGACGGCGGAGGCGTCGTCGAGAACGACGCCGGTGCCGATGCGCCGGTGGTCTCCAAGTGCGCGCCCGCCACCGGGCCGGCCATCGAGCACCACTCCACCATCCAGGCCGACGAGACGTGGGGCCCTGGCCTCCACGTCATGACCTTCGGCGTCGCAATTCGCAAGAACGCGACGTTGACCATCGCTCCCTGCGCCGTCGTCCGCGTGAAGAAGGACTACGAGCTCAGCGTGGGCTCTGGCAACGTGGGCGACGGGGGGAAGCTGGTGGCCGAGGGAAGGGCCGACGAGCCCATCGTCTTCGAAGCAGCGGACGCCGATCCCTGGGCCGACATCCTCGTGATGTCGCAGGGCTCGGCGAAGCTGGCGTACGTGACGCTCCGCGGGGGCGGGGGAAACTACGCGCGCCGCGGCGCTTCGCTGCACCTGTTCGGGGATCAGTACGCGCCCATGCAGGCGCTCGCGTCGGTCGATCACGTCACGGTGGAGAACAGCGGGAAGTACGGCGTGTACCTCGAGAGCCGGGGCGCGTTCTCGCCCGACTCGCACGATCTGGTGATCCGCGGGACCAATGGCATGCCCATGAGCGTCTCCGCTCCGGCGTCGCAATCGATTCCTTCCGGCTCGTATTCCGGCAACAAGATCGACGCCATTCGCCTTTCGGGCGGCGGATACGACGACTACCACGAGGACGGCGTGATTCACGATCGCGGCGTCCCGTACATGGTGGGTGGCGACGGTAACTTCGGCGAGCTCTCGGTCGTCGGTGGGCCCGCGGGACCGGCCACGCTCACCATCGAGGCCGGCGTGAAGCTCGAGTTTCCCAAGAGCGACCGCAACAGCGGCCTGTGGGTGGACCGCAGCACCGGCGATCGTCCGGCCGGCGGCATCCTGAAGGTACTGGGCACCGCGGAAAAGCCCGTGACGTTTACCTCGTCGGAAGCGACCCCGAGGCCCGGCGACTGGGTAGGCATCGTCTTCGGCGCCATCCCCAACGCGGCCAACAAGATCGACCACGCTCGCGTCGAGTATGCGGGCGGCGATACCGGTACCCGAGGGTTCTCTTGCGGGACGCCCGGCAGCGACGACGTCATCTCCAACGAAGCGGGCATCGCGATTCTCGGTCAGCCCACGAGCGCGTTCGTGACCAACTCGGTCATCGCCAACAGCGCCAAGAACGGCATCGAGCGGGCATGGCTCGGCACCACCATCGACTTCATGGCGACCAACACCTTCGAG
Source organism: Polyangiaceae bacterium (assembly GCA_013141295.1). Classification (GTDB taxonomy): domain Bacteria; phylum Myxococcota_A; class Polyangia; order Polyangiales; family Polyangiaceae; genus JABFRG01. The sequence goes on along the minus strand of JABFRG010000653.1, from coordinate 458 downwards.
AACATCGCGTTCTGCAAGCAGACAGCGAACAGGACGCCGAACGTCGCTTGCCCCACCCCGCCGGTCTGCGATCGCTGAGTGGCCGAGGACGGGGGCCCGTCGTCCGGGCCACTCGGTGGATGCGGGCAAGTTGCGGAAAGGTGTGGGCGGAGGGCGCTGGCACGCGTGGTGCTCTATGGCGGGATGCGGAAGGGCGAGCGCGCCGTCCTTCTCTGACCCGTGGCACCCAACGAAAGGAGCAATCGCTACGCAACGAGAAGGACCGCGTTTCCCACGCGGGCAGCTGAAGAGGCCGGGCGCAAGGAGGCGCCTGGGGGCTGCACCGGGGAGCGTGGTCGAAATCTGGCACATACCGCAGTGCCGTGTCGAGGTCTGGAAGCGTAAGGGGTGCCTTCACCGGCATGCTCGTGCGCCTACGCTCGGGGCGGACGCACCTCTGCGGTGTGTCGAGACGCATA
>JABFRG010000785.1 GCA_013141295.1 Polyangiaceae bacterium | reverse complement strand
GCGGCGGCCTGCGCCTTCGCGCGCTTCTGGTCGCGGCGGCGGTCGGACCGTTCCGCGGCCGAGAGCTGCGGCCTACGTGCGCGCTCGCGTCGGGACGGCGAGCCGGAGGACGCGGGGCTCGACTCCGGCGCCGCAACGCCGCTCGACGGCGGGGCCGCGAACATCGGCGGGGGCGGAACGCTGGGTGGCGCGATACCGATGAGCGTGGGCTTGCGCTCGGAGACCGGGCCGGGAATGGGCGATGCGACGGGCGCGGCTTGCACGTCCGGCGGCGAATCGGTCCACGCGTCGTCCAGGTCTTCGAGCTTGAGCGACGTAGATTCGGCCTCGGTCATGGGGCGCAACGTAGCACCATCCGACCGATTTCTTCACGCCCCGTGCATTCCCGCCATGACGCGGAAATATTTAGTGTTCGTGTTACTTCGCGCCGCGGCCCACCACCCGGCCCACGAAGAACGGGCCCATCTTGGCGATGAACTCCGAGGTCTGGCGGGTCTTTCGCATGGTCTGCACCAGGTGCGAGAGGGGGTGGAGCTGCTTGCCCACGAGGCCGATGACGAACTCGTTGTCCTCGGCGTCGAGCCCGTGGCAGGCAAGGCGGATGTCGTGGGCGAGGCCGCTCTGGCCGTACGCCATGCCGATGGCGGCGTGCTCCCGGAGGATCATCCCGTGCTCCTGGCCCTCGAGCTTGGCAAAGGACCCGGTGCGCCGGAGCGGATACCAGACGTGCCACGGGAAGTCCTCGGCCATGGCGTTGTCGATGGAGCGCTGGAGCAGCACGTGCTCGAGATCCGGCTCGTGGCCGATGGAGTAGGTGCGGCCGAGCATGGCGAACTCGCGCCGCTCCACGAGGTTGCGGAACCCGGGCTCGTTGAGCAGCGCACGCACGGCGGTGACGAAGTGGGCGGGGTCTTCGGACCAGGTGAGGAGCCCGATGCCGCGCACCGCATTGGTGTCGGCATAGACCACGCCGGCGATGCCCTTCTCCTTGAGGCGCCCGGTGAGCGCTTGCGCGATCGCGTCGGCGTCTTCGCCGGCCGGCGCGTCGAGCACCAAGAGCTGCATGAACAGCCGGCGGTCCATGGCTTGCCGCTCGCCGTCCTTCTTGCCCCCGTACTCGTTCATGTCGATGGCGGGGAGGCCGGGAGACTTCAGCGATTCTTGGGTGGTGCGTTCGGACATCGTGCGCGCACGATACCCCATTTTTCGCGAGGGCCTGTCCCTGAAGTCCGGACCGAGGCGAAGCGTCGAATTTCTCGTGCCTTCCAGGCGAGAGGAGGAGACGTACTCCTGCTACGTCGACAACGAACAACGCAGAAGGCGCGAAAAAGGCGGCGTTTCGCCGACGGGAGCCGACTTTGGGGGCAGGCTCTGGTCAGCGCGGCCGAAGGAGCGAGAGCGGGTCGGCCAGGTGGTTGGTGTCGTTCCAGAAGGCAAGACGCGCAAGTCCTTCGCCTCGCCACTCGACGCACGAGACCGCCGTGTTCCGCACCGGCGCGAAGGCATCGAGCGGCGCCCCGACGAGATGCGTCGCCAGCGCGCGCAGCGTTCCCGCGTGCGAGACCAGAACGACGACGTGCTCGAGCTCCGGCCGCGCAATGTCCGCGGCCAACTTGTGGGCGCGCGCGCCGGCTTCGGCGTACGTCTCGCCCCCGCCCCGGCGGATGTCCTCGCCCCGGCGCCAGGCGGCCCACTCCTCGGAAAACTCGGCCTCGAGCACCTCCCGGCGCTTGCCTTGCCACGCCCCGACGTCCACTTCGCGCAGGAGCGGGTCGATGGCAACCGCGATGGAGTGATGGTCGGCGATGGCCTGCGCGGTCTCCGCTGCGCGCGTGAGATCCGACGCGTAGATGGCGTCGAGGTGCACGGTGGCGAGGCGCTCGCCCACGCGTTTGGCCTGCGCCAGGCCCACCTCGTTGAGCGGGCCGCCGCCGTGCCCTTGAAAGACCTGATTGTGGTTGTCGGCGGTCTCGCCGTGGCGAACGAGCAGAAACGTGGTCATGTCGAGCTCAACCCCCGGGCGGACCCCAGCCGTAGCCGCCGGCGGGCGGAGGTCCGCCGCCCCCATACGGATTCTGTGGAGGCCGTTGCTGCTGGTATGGCTGCGCGGGCTGCGGAAACGGCGAGGGCATACCCGGTCGCCAGGCCTGCGGCTGCGGCACCTGCCGACCGAGGGCGCGCGCAACGTCGGCGCGAAGCTGATGCAGCTCCTGTCGGAGGGGCACGATGAAGTCGGCGCTGATGGTCATCTTGCGGCCGCGGGTCGCGCGGCCGGTGTGCCACTTGCTGAGCGCAAGGCGAGCGGCGGCGTCGACGAACTTGCGGCCCGCGGCGCCGCCGAACGAGAACGTGGCCTTCATGCGGCCGATGGGCGAAATAATCATCTGGTACTCCTGCAGCGTGAGGTTGCCCATGAGCACCTCGTCGCGCAGGTGGTCGCCGATGATCTTGCCCTTCCGGCGCACGCACCAGATGACGAGACCGAAGAACGCCAGCAGGAAGAGGAACCAGAGCGGCAGCATCACCAGCACGAGCACGTTGGAGATGGTGGCCGCGAGGTTCCACACGAAGTGCAGGAACACGCCGCAGAAGTAGCCGCCGATGGGGGCCATCCAGCGGACCCACCCCTTCTCGGTCTCGCGCGCCAGGCCGAAGCCGATGCCAGTCATGGCGGTGTAGAGGGGGTGGCCCCAGGGGGCGAGGATGCCGCGAATGAACACCGTGCCGGCGAGGGCGCTGTCTTGTCCGTGCATCATCTCCGCATCGGCGGCGCGCGCGTAATAGATGATGTTCTCCACGGCGGCGAAGCCCAGGGCCACGAAGGCGCCGTAGATGATGCCGTCGACGATGCCGTCGAAGTCGCGCTTCCGGAAGTAGAACATCCAGAACACCGCGAGGCCCTTCCAGAACTCCTCCACCAGGGGCGCGCTGAAGCAGGCCCCCACCACCTGGCCGAAGGACTTGCCGCCGATGGCGCTGGCGGCGCTACCGATGAAGGTGTTGATGACCGCAGAGAATCCGCACGCGGTGATGCCACCCCAAGCGAGGACTGCGATGAGCGCCCACAGCGGCTCCGGATCGTAGCGGTCGATGATCCAGGGCACCCAGATGTAGAGGCAGAGGAGCGGGAGCGCGAGCAGGGCGCCGATGCCCATCGAAGTCAGCGACTCGCCGCCGTCCTCGATGAGCGGCATGATGATGAACAAGCCGAACAGGAAGAACCCGCCGATGGCCATGAGGATGAAATAGAAGACCCACCCGAGGGTCTTCTTCGTCGCCTCGGGATCGCGCTTCTGCGGAGCCCTCGGGGCTTGTTGCGGGTACGGGGGTGCGGCCATCATCTCGCCGCAGTATCGCACGAAGGCCCCAGCCTTGGGAAAGCCACCTCGCGCCCCGGAAAAACGAGGAAGACCGACGGCGCTTCCGCCGAAAACCCAAGCTGCGCTATGATGGCACCATGAGCGTTGCTCACGGCAATCTGGCGGACCCCGACTACGAGCCGAGCGACGAAGAGCTCGAAGGGCTCGTTCATCGCGCCTTCTCCGAAGCAGCGGCTCGCCGCGAGAAAACGATGCGGCGATTTCAAGCGGAGATCGAGGCCCTGCGCGCGACGGTGATGCTCGAGTACCCGCCACCGCCCAAGCGACCGTGAAACCCGCGCTGCTCGTTATCGCCGGCCCCAACGGATCCGGCAAGACGACCGTTACGGTACGACTCCGCGAGGAGAAGTGGAGCGATGGGGTTGAGTATCTCAACCCCGACGACGTCGCAGAAGAACGCTTCGGCGGCTGGAACTCGCCCGATGCTGTTCTTGCCGCCGCACAGTGGACCACCGAGCGTCGCGAGACCCTCCTGGCCCAGGGACGCGGCATCGCCTTCGAGACGGTCATGTCGGCGCTGGACAAGATCGACTTCATGCGCCGCGCGAAGGATCTCGGCTACTTCGTTCGTTTGTTCTTCATCGGCACGGCGGATCCGCGAATCAACGCAGCGCGCGTGGCGGGTCGAGTCATGGACGGTGGTCACACCGTTCCCATCGAGAAGATCATCAGCCGCTACTCGAGGTCTATGGCGAATCTCTCGGCGGCGATCAGCATCGCCGACCGGGTCTATCTTTTCGACAATTCCCCAGATGGCGTGGAGGCAGCTCTTTGCGCACGCACGCAGGACGGCGAGCTTCGCAAGGTCTATCGGGCTCTACCAAGCTGGGTGCAGAATGCCGTCGGCTCGCTCTCGCCACATGCCGATCTCGTGGATCTTCGCGCGAAATAGCTGGGTCTCCTCACCCCACAATCGCGGCGTTCGAAATGGGTGTCTCGTTGGTGCGCGCTTGGCGCTCGACGCGCTCGGTGTAGTCGCGGCGGCCTTCGGCGTCGATGGACGTGAGGGCCCGGCGATCGTCGAGGAGCACGCCGCGGCCGAAGGTCATGAGCCGCTCCGGCACCACCGCGGCCAGGAGATCCCAGGCGCCGATGTAGCGCGGCACCGGGAGCTCGGCCTTGCGATTCGTGCAGCTTGCAACCACCGCGGCGGCCACGTCCTCCGGCTCCACTGTCGGCATGCCGCGACCCAGCGGCACGCCGGCCACCAGCGAGGTGCGCACCGCGCTGGGGAGCACGGCGCTCACGCTCACGCCGCTCGGCGCGAGCTCGGCGCGGACCGCGGCGGTGAGGCCCACCGCGGCGAACTTGCTGGCGTTGTACACCGCCATACCGGGGATGGGGATCTTGCCGGCCATGGAGGCCACGTTCACGATGTGCCCGCGTCGACGCTTCACCATCGCGGGCGCCACCAGACGCATGCCGAGCACCAGGCCCCACACGTTCACGTCGAGGGTGACCCGGCTGGTGCCGTCGGCCTCGTCGAGAAACGAGCCCAGCGGCATGACCCCGGCGTTGTTCACCAGGATGTCGACCGGCCCCGCCATGGCGGTTGCGTCCTGCACAAATGCCGCGAACGAGGCCCGCTCTCGGACGTCGAGACGGAGGCCGTGGGCCCGGCGGCCGATGGTGCGCGCGGTATCCTCGGCGGCGTCGCCATCGAGATCGCCGACGATGACCCGAGCGCCGCGATCGGCGAAGGCGAGCGCCGTGGCGCGGCCTATGCCCCTACCACCGCCGGTGACGAGCACCACCGCCGAGACGAGATCGATCTTCGGATAGCTCACGACGGCCTCCCTTCGAAGCGCACTTCGCCGGTGGAGCGCGATCGCGCCGCCGGGACGCCCGTGGTTTCGTAAGCGTCGAGGTCGAAATCGTGAATGCGCCGCTCGAGCGTCGGCGTCGACCAGGGCCAGGCGAAGGTGTTCTTGCCGTTGCGATCGAGGTAGTAGCTCGAGCACCCGCCGCTGTTGTACACGGTGCCGCCGAGCGCCTCTTGCACCTCGGCGTGATAGGCATCGAGCACCTCGGCGCGGACGTCGACCGTGGCCAGCCGCTCCGCACGCATCTTGCGCAGGCCATCGAGCACGTAGGCCAGCTGCGCCTCGAGAATGCTGAAGGCCGACGAATGCCCGGTCCCCAGGCTCGGCCCCAGCAGCAAGAAGAAGTTGGGGAAGCCCGGCACCGTGGTCCCGAGATACGCCCGGGGGCTCCCTTGCCAGTGATCCGCGAGGTTCCTTCCCTGCGCATCGAAGATGCGATTCGCAACCGGCATATCCAGGATATGAAATCCCGTTCCGAAGATGAGGGTGTCGACCTCCACGGTGCTCCCATCGGCGCCGGTCACGCGATGGCCATCGATCTTCGTGACCTCGGTGGCGAGGACGTCCACGTTGGGTCGGGTCAGGGATCGATAGTAGCTATTCGAGAGCAGGATGCGCTTGCAGCCGAGCGTGTAGTCCGGCGTGAGCTTGGCGCGCAGCACCGGGTCGGCCACGGTGGCTTCCAGGTGCCGGCGCCCGATGCGCTGCACCTGCTGCAGGATCCACGGATGTCGGAACCCCAGCCCCAGGGCCTCCTGCGAGACGTACTCCGCACGCCGAAGCGCGCGCTGCGCCCGGGGAAACGTGCGCATGAGCCAGCGCTCCGACGCGGGCACGTAGTGATCCGGCTTCGGGAGCACCCACTGCGCGGTGCGCTGGAAAAGATGGAGGCGCTCCACCTTCTTGGCAATCTCCGGAACGAACTGCACCGCCGAAGCGCCGCTGCCCACCACCGCCACGCGCTTGCCCGTCAGATCGTGATTGTGATTCCAGCGGGCCGAGTGGAACACCTCACCGGCGAACGTATCGAGACCTGGAATGGCGGGGATCTTGGGTTGATTCCAGGGTCCGGAAGCGGAGATCACGACGTTGGCGGTGTAGGTGCCTTGGTTGGTCTCCACGTGCCACAGGCCTTCGCGAAAGGCTGCACGCAGCACCTCCACGCCGAAGCGCACGTGCCGCGGGACGTCGTACTTCTTGGCGACGTTCTCCAGGTACGCGCGAATCTCGCGCTGCCCGGCGAAGGCGCGGGTCCACTCGGGATTGGGCTCGAAGGAATAGGAGTACAGCGCCGAGGGCACGTCACAGGCGCAGCCAGGATAGGTGTTGTCGCGCCAGGTGCCGCCGACGGACATCCCCTTCTCGAGGATGGCGAAGTCGAAACCGTGCTCCGCCAGCTTGATGGCAGCGCCGATGCCGGAAGGCCCTGCACCGATGACGAGGACGTGGTGATGCTTCATGCTTGCCATTCGAGGGCTCCTTGCTCACGCAGAGACGAAACGGGGAACGCGCCGTCCCGGCCGAGGGCTGCGCGAACGGTGCGGCGGGCGGTGCGCAGGGAGCTCTCGAGGACCGAGAGGCGCCGGCGGCCGTCGGAGAGCAGCGGGCCCATGGCGGCGAGATCTTCCGCCACCGGCTCGAGCCGCAGGACGCGGACTCCGCGCGCCCGAGCGCCGTCGATCTCGCTGTCGAGAATCCGGCGCATGGCGCTGCGCAACAGGCCTTCGACGCGCCCGAGACCGCGGCGTGGACCGGGTTCGGAAGACGACATGGGCGCCAGGACCACCAGCTCGTCGAGCCCTTCCTCGACCGCCAGGTCCACCGAAGCCGGTGACGCGATGCCGCCGTCCGTGTAGCGGCGGCCCGCGATGTCGACCGCCGGGAAGAAGCCCGGCATGGCCAGCGAAGCGCACACCGCGTCGCGCATGGATGCGTGGGGCGCAGAAGGCGCGCCGAGGAAGGCGCGTGCGCCGGTCTCCACGTCGGCCACCACGATGCGCGTGCCCGCGTGCGGCACCCATGCGCCGGACGGCACGTAGGCGTCCACCAAGCGTGCGATCGGCGACGCGTCGGCACGGCCTTCCGGGTAGAGGCCGGAGAGCGCGGCCAGACCACCGCCGCCGCCCCGCAGGAAGCTCGAGACCCGCGAGAGCGACGCGGGCATGCCCCAGGGCGAGCGCGGAAAGCGCCAGGGCGGATGCGCGAAGTGATGGGCGAGCACCGGGTCGGCGTCCGTCTTTCCCAGTTGCGCGTCGAGGATGCGCTGGACCGAGACGCCGGCCCCCAGGAGCATCGCCAGCTCCGAACCCGCCGAGGTGCCGACGATGAGGTCCGCTTCCCGCGGGTCCCAGCCGAGGCGGTGCGAGAGCTCGGCCAGCGTGGCGACGGTCCACGCAGCGCCGAGGGTGCCGCCGCATCCGAGCACCAATCCTCGCCGCGCCTTCTTCTGCTTGCTCTTGATCATGACCACCGGCCTCCGGAAAACGACATACCGCACGGTATCTCAACACGACGCCACGCGCAACCCGCGGTACCCCGACGTCGCTCCGACTTGGAAGCGAAAGCGCTGCCGCATCGTGACGTTGCGGCGCTTCGATATTTTCATACGCGTCGGTATCCGTCGCGCTTTTCGTGATCCAATGGCGCGCGATGGTGCATGTTCTCGCAAGCCAACGCCGCATACGATTCCGAATTCGAATGGCCAATCGCGCGCGAGGACGGTGGAATCCGACGGCGTTCCAGCTCGGGGTGCGCGATCTGCGCACATCCCCCTTGTGCATCCCAAACTTTGTGATACGAACCCGTATCTCAAATTTGCCGCCCGCTTCGGGCGCCCTTGAAGGAGCCTCTGATGACATCGAACAAGCGCGCATGGATCGCCGGAGCTCTCGCCATCGGTGCAGTGGTCGGCAGCGCATCGCTCTCCGGTTGCTCGGCCGACGCCGGCAGCGACGAAGTGGCGGACGACGTGGTGGGTGGCAAGCCGGTGGTCCAGCTCACCGACGATCAGCGCCGCGAGGTCATCAGCAAGAAGGCCACCTGCCCCTTCGTCGGCACCTCCATCGCGCTGAAGAAGATCTTCGTCTACGGCTCGGTGGCCAATCCCTTCGCCGTCATCGCCGACAAGCCGGGCGCCATCGTGGCCGTTGGCAATCGCGGCGGCGGCGATCTCGGCGAGGGCTTCCGCATCGTGGCCCGCGCCAACCACCACAAGAGCCCGGCGCAGGAAGAGGCGCCGAACGGCATGTTCAGCCTCGACTTCCCGGCGTCCATCGGCGCCCACGCGGCCCACAGCTTCGTCCTCATGGGCGATCCCCGGAAGCGCGACTCGGGTCGCCTCAACGCCCAGAACCTAGGGCGCCTCATCAACACCAAGGCCGCGGGCGGCCACGCCGAGCTCGCGCCCAACGGTCGCCTGGTGGTCCGTCGCTCGGAGCTGGGCAAGTTCATCGCCCGCAACGTGGCCTGCGATCCCGAGGCCGTCACCGCGAGCCGCCGTCCCTTCACGCTCCTCGGCCTCCTCGGGTCCGACATCGCCGACTTCAGCGCCCGCGCCTTCGAAGTGGTGGCCCGCAAGCTCGCCGGCGACTCCACGTCCGCCGAGACCACCAAGCTCCTCGAGGACATGGTGCAGATCGCCGTGGCCAACAACCTGGTGGGCAGCGCCGGTGAGTTCGGTCTCCTCACCACCTTCCTCGAGAATAGCTCCGAGTCGGTGACCATGCCCGACGGCGAGCTCGCCCTCTCCACCCGCGACATCGAGGGCATCTTCGCCGGCGATCTCAAGGACGGAAAGTACGATCCCCTCACCCGGCACTTCCCCTCCAACTGGGAGACCAAGCCGAAGACCATCGTCGGCCTCCTCCGCAACGCCGTCTTCATCCTCAAGAACGCCGCCGTGAGCAACCTCGCCGGTACCTACACCGCCGACGCCACCTGCCCCAAGATGCAGTAGGCCTCGAGTCCGGGACTCTGGTACGATCGAGCATCATGGCCAGGCAGTTCGTGACGCGCGTCCTCCGGCACGGCGAAAGGGACGATGGCTCCTTCGATCGCACGTTCTGGCAAGCGCTCGGGCACGAACGAATCTTCGAAGCAGCCTGGGATATGGTGGCGGAGGCGCGCGCCATGAGAGGTGATGCGAATGGCGACGAACCCCGACTTCAACGATCTGTTGTCCGCGTTGAACGAGGCCGGCGCTGAGTTTCTCGTCGTCGGCGCTCACGCCGTCATGGCCTACACCTTCCCTCGATACACGAAAGACCTCGATCTCTGGATCAGGCCCTCTCGAGCAAATGCGCGCCGCGTCCGGAAGGCCCTCGCTGTGTTCGGAGCGCCTCTCGCAGATCTGAAAGACGAGGACCTGGCGGTGGCCGGGACGATCTTCCAGATCGGCGTCGCACCCAACCGCATCGACATCCTCACGAGCGTAGACGCACTGGAATTCTCCTCGTGCTTCGAACGGGCCAAGGTGGCCTCCTACGGGCAGATCCCCATCCGCATCCTGGGCAAGGCGGACCTCATCGCCAACAAGCGAGCCGTTGGCCGAATGCAGGATCTCCTCGACGTTCAGAACTTGGAAGGCGACGGTCTCGCGGAAGCCGGGGCGAGCCGAGTCGTCCCGCCTAAGCAGCGCGCGCGAAAGGCCGGCAAGCCGAAGAAGCGGTAGTGACGCTATCGCCGGATGATGCAGTCGCTGGGCGCGGCGAGGCCCTCGGCGACCGCGTAGGCGCGATCGTCCGAACCGCAGGCGCCCAGCTCCGGGAGCATCGAAGGATGCGCGAGCTGCGCGCCCCAGTCGTACGCGTGCCGATGCATCATGCACCCGCTCGAGAGGAGCAGCGACGCAACGACGAACATGAGCCGGCGCACCATCACCTGAGCGTAGCACACGAGAATGGAGCAGCCGCTCAAGGGCCGACGGGCCGGCGAACCTCGTGCACCGCGCCTCGCGTAGCCGCACGCTCTCGGGTGCGGGACGACGCGCTGGCTTGCGACCTCGCGAGTGCGGAGAGAGGGAGCGGCGCCGCAAAGTCGTGAAGAAGCAACAGGTCTGCGACCGCGACGGCGCTCAGGGCGACAACGCCGAACAACAGCGCAGCCAACGTCCAGGAAAGACGCGCCGCCTCAGGGCGGCCTGCGTCTGCCTGCGGGAGCCCAACCGCACGCTCGACCGCGTCGGCTGCCGAGAAGTCGAGGAGCGGCAGGGGCGGAAGATCGTGAAACGAGGGGCGGATGGTGGGCAAGCGGGCTGGCCGCGACGCATCGTCTGCCCTCGCGACGATGGCCTCCGCTTCGTCGAACGCGAGGGCGGTGGCTTCGATGGTTTCCGCATCCTGCGAAGGACCGGAAGCGGGCTCCGCCGCGAAGACGTCGAACCGCGCTCCGTGGACACCGACGATCCGGCGGGCAGGCCGGGAAGCAACCCGAAAACCATTCTGTGCCATGGGCAGACGTTGCCACGCGGTTCCGCTGCGAGCGACGTTGGCCAGGGGCCAACTCGCGCCCAAGTGGGCTCACCCTGCGCCGTCGGCCCGTGGAAGCTGCAGCGATACGTGCGAGTCGTTCATGTCTCGCCTCGCACGGTGAAGAGCAGCGCGAAGAAGAAGACGATCACGGCGAACGCTGCGAAGACTCCCATCACCAGGACCGGAGCCCTGGGCGCCTTGCGCAGTCGCGCCACCGGCAACGGAGCGCCTTCCCGATACGCGGTATCCCCGGGGAGCACGGAGGTCAGCACCTCGCCCCCCGAAGCGCCGCTCACCCAGGGCGTGAAGAGCGGGAGCTGCGCGTCGTCCCCCGGCAAAAGGGGTCGCACCGAGAAGCCCGCCACGGCGCCGTGGCGAACCGCGCGAAGCCCGAGGGCACGGTCGAGGTACGCCGTCACGCCGACGACGCCGAGCAGGACGACCGCTGCCAGCGCGGGCGCCATGGAACCGATGTCGAGCAGGACGACGGCCGCGAACACCATCGCCATGACCGCAGCGACCGTGCGCGCCTTTGCGGCTGGAGACCCCATGCCGAAGGCCTGAAAGCGACGATTCGCGAGATGGCGACCCAACCCGACGAGCCCAAGCGCGCACACGAAGGCGACGAAGAGCCACGCTGGCGGCAAGCGCCGGAGGGTCCACGAAACAGTGGACGGCGTCGGCATGTTCCCCTCGCAGATCTCCGGGTGGCTCCCCGCCATCTGCTGGCAACGGCTCGTCGCGAGGCGCGCGCGGGCAGGGTCATCGGTCGCGTCCAGCCGCGCGAGGGCGGCATAGGCGTAGGGACTTCCGATCAGATCGCGATCGGCGAGCGGACGCAGGAGGTCGCGCGCCGCGTCCACGTCCCCGGTACGCGCCAGTGCTTCGCCGAGGTCTGCCTCGAGCGTGGGGTCGGAGAGGAACCCTCCTTTGAACCCCGCACCATAACCGCTGAAGCGCGAGCCTTGGAGCCTTCTGACGGCCGACGCTTGCTGCGCGCGATCACCACTGCGCGACGCAGCGAGCGCGTAGATGCGCGCGGCGCGGCCGGCAAGCCCTGCGGAACCATACTCCTCGTACCCACCGGGACCCGCGAGGCGCTCGAGGACGAACGCGTAGTCGCCCTCGTCGAGCGCGGCCTGCGCGGCCACGACGCGCCGTACCGCTTCGTTCTGTTCGAGCTGCACGACGTTACCACACGCCCGTGCTTCACCCTCCCAGACGCCGGAGAGGCACCAGAGGACGGCGACAGCGAGCGCAACGGCGATGGTGCGAAGCGCGAGCATGTCGGCAGCAGCAACGCCGCCGCGAACCGCCGCATTCCCGCTCACCGTCAACTCCCGCTCGACTCCATCACTTTTGCTAGCACTGCGTCGATGGCGAGAATCAGGCTGGGTACGCTGTAGGCGCGCAGTTCGAGATCGTCCCCATCCTTGCTGAAGAGCCAAAGCTTCAGGGGCGCGTGGGCGCCCTCGTACGCGACCATCAGGTCGAATTCGTAGGCGTCCCCGGCATCGAGATTCTTGAGCACGGAGCGGAGCTCCTTCAGTGCGGCCGCCTCGAAACGGACCAACGCTGCAACGTGTCGCAGAAGCCGCGGGCCCGCAGATGCGTCCAGTCCCGCCGAGGTCTCCGCCAGCCCGGCCGCGCCATCCCCGATGTCGTCGGGCTCGCACGTCCTTCCGTACTTCAGCGCGCGCGGCGCGGCACCCTCAATGGCGGCGATGATCTTCGTCGCCGCTTTTCGAACCCACGGCAGTGGGTGCGCGAGAAACGCCTCGACCTGTGCTCGAGGCGCGCGCGAGACGTCTCTCTTCCTCGTCGCGAGCTCCGCCAGAGCGTAGGGCCCGACAATGGAATCTCCGAGCAGCTCCACCATAACCGCATGCGCCTCGTCGCGCCGTCGCTTCATCCGGTGCAACCCGTGAACAAGCCCCGCGCGGCCGATTGTGAACCGCTGGTCTCGTAGCAGTCTCACGATGGCATCAAAGTGCTGATCACCGCAGCCTGAAGCTATCGCGATGCCCAACTGCCCACGCAAACTCGTTGCATCGCGCTCAAACTCGCTCAACAGAGCCGGCACAGCTTCCGCCGCGAGGGGCGAACTAAGCGCCAAGATGACACCCAACTTGGCGTTCCCGGGAACCCCCGGAACGACCCCAGGGATGGCGGGCAGATGACGCGCGAGTATTGCGACCGCCTCGTTCTCATAGAACTTGCGGTAGGCGCGCAAGTCGTTGATGTCCTCAGACGCGCGAAGCTCCGGCATTCCCGCGCGTTCCAGATCCGCCCAGAGCGCGCGCATCGGGACGCACGGGTCAGTCTCGGATCTCGGGTGCACGACTTCTCGCTGCCTCCTCAGCTGCGGAGGGTGCTCGGGACCGTGTCGTTGGCGGCGGGGGCGGCGCCGGGGGTTGCGCCGTTGAGGGTGACGGAGGTCTCGCCGAGGCGGTCGATGCGGCCGCGATCGCCGTCGACGCGGACGCGCTCGCCGGTGCGGAGGACGCGGGTGGCGCCGGTGACGTTGACGACGGTGGGGACGCCGAACTCGCGGGCCACGATGGCGGCGTGGGAGAGCGCGCCGCCGAGCTCGGTGACGACGCCGGCGGCGAGGAGGAAGAGCGGCGTCCAACCCACGTCGGTGGAGCGCACCACCAGGATCTCGCCGGGAATGAACTCGCCCATCTGCTCCGGGCCGAAGAGCACCCGGGCGCGACCCTCGGCGGCGCCGGCGCTGGCGGCCACGCCAGTGAGCGACGAGCCATGGGCGAGCGGCGGGAGCACGATGGGCGGGGGCGCACCGGTGAACGTGCCCGGCGGCTCCGGCCGTTGCACGTCGCGAATATACTCGGCGCGACGCGCGCGAATGACCGGCCCCAGATCGGTGCGCGACGTACGAAGCGCGCCCACCAGCTCCTCGACCGTGAGAAAGAACACGCTCTCGATGCTCGCCGCCGGCGTCTCTTTCACGAGCTCGCGGTCGCGCTCCAGCTCGGGCATGAGCCGCACCAAGCGCCGCTCGGCTTCCAGCGAGATGTCGCGGATCATGCCGAGCACGGTGGTGACCCAGGAGCGCATCTGTTCGCGGAGGCGCGAGGCCCGTTGCGCCCGCGCAACGAGGTGCCGCAAGAGGGTCTGCTCCACCATGCCCAGCCGCGCCGACACCTTGGCGAGGTCGGAGACGGCAGTGCGCTCGGCCCGGGCCAAGGCCACGTCGGCGTCGCGGCCGTCGCCCCGGAGCCCCACACGAATCATGGTGAGCACCGGCGTGGGATCGTCGCGCCAGCGGGGCGTCGAGAGCTCCGCCTCGCGCACCGCGCGATCGCCGTACAGCTCGAGGAAGCTCTGGATGGCGCGCTTGGTGGCGCCCTCCGGGAACGAGGCCCAAGGAGTCTCCGCGTCGAAGGCTGCCACCGCCGCCGGATCGTGCTTGGCGATCTTCATGATGCGCAAGATGGCGATGCCCGGACGCGCGCTCTCGAGATCGCGAATGCCGGAGGTGAGGTCCTGCGCGAAGCGCTCGGCCTCGTCGGGCATGGTGCGCTCGAGCATGGTGCGCAGCACCAGGAACGCGCCGAGGGCGCTGGAGGCGCAGGTGAGCATCACGGTGCCGGTGCGCTCGAGGAGGCCCTGGATGTCGAGCAGGCTGCGGGCCAAACCCTCGTCCGGCAAGATGCCCGGATCGAGTGCACGATGCAGCGATCGCGCGCGCAGGGCGTCGGCCTCGAAGCGCGCCACCATGTCGTCGAGGCGCATCTGCTCCCGCAAAAGCCGCGACGCGGTGAGCGGGAGCCGCGCGTAGAACCCGCGCCGGGAAACTGGCTGCCCCACCGGAAGCGCATCGCCACCGCTCACGCCGCCCAGGCCCACCAGCACCCGCGGATCGAGCCACGGCACCTGCGAGGCGATGCGCAAGAACTGGCTCACGTTGAGGTAGAAGCGCCCGTACACGTTGCCCACCAGCTTGGCATTCTTGGGCACCGAGCACCCGAGCGTGGCGAAGGCGGTACGGAAGCCCTTCTCGCTGAAGGCGCCGGCGACCGACCAGGTGAGCGGCGTCGCCACGCCGGGGAGCGCTTCGCCCACGTTGGCGTTGGTCCACATGGTGGTGGCGCTGCCGCCCTCGGGAAAGCCGCGACCGGTCACCGGGCGGGCCTGCACGATCCACACGAGATCCTTCTCGCAGGCGAACTCCACGTCCCAGGCGCCGGCCTCCCGGCGCTCGAGCTCCGCCGCCAGCCGCGAGAGCTCGGCGATCTGCGCGTCGCTGAGCGAAGGCTGGAAGGCCTCGGCCACCGGCAGGAGCACCAGACCGCCGTCGGGCCCCACCACCAGCTTCTTGGGCTTCTCGGAGATGGACCGCTCGAGCACCTCGCCGTCCTTGGCGATGCGCAGTACGTCCGGCGAGAGCTCACCGGAGACGATGGGCGCGCCGAGACCGAAGCTGGCGTTCACCACCCGTTCGTGGGCGAACTGCGGCAGCGGCGATTGCGTGAAGAGTACACCGGCCGAATCCGCCGGCACCACCCGCTGGATGACCACCGCCATGGACACGTCGCGTACGCCGTGCGCCGCCAGGTACGACATGGCTCGGCCGGAGGCGATGGACGCCCACACGAAGCGCACGGCCTCCACCAGCTCGTCGGCCCCGCGCACGCCGAGGCGCGTGTCGGCGAGGCCCGCCAGCGACACCTGTGCGCCGTCCTCGCAGGTAGCGCTGGAGCGCACCGCGAGGCCCCAGGGGGACGACGCCGCGCACGCATTCCACAGCTCTTCCAGCTCCTCGCGCAGCCCCTTGGGGAGCTTCACGTGGAGGATCGCCTGCCGCGCCTCTTCGGTGCGCGCGTAGAGCAGGCGCACCGACGAAGCCCGAAGGAGCGAACGCGGCTCGAACCCCGGCGGCAGCTCGCGGAGCGCTGCGGTGAACGCGTCGGCCGAGAGCACCCAGGTGGGCGGCACCGGAAAGCCCCGGGCCGAGAGCCAGGCCAGCCGCGCTGCCTTCCCGCCCACCTTCCGCGCGTCTGCGTTCGAAGAGCGGCGCGCGAGGGAGTCGAGGGGAGCGAGGAACCGAGACATGAGGGCCCGATCTTACGCGATCATCGCCCCGCGAGAACACGTTCCTGCTGGAACAAGAGCTCGTAGGCGCCGGGGCCGCGGTTGAAGATGTAGTCGTGCGGGCCCGGTACATCGAGAAATGTGTGGGCAACGTTGAGCCGACGCATGCCCCGCGAGGCCTCGTAGATGCCGTCTCGGAAGTAGTCTTTGGTGCTCGTAAGAAGCCGGATGCCGAGCTTGGGGTTCTTCTCTCGTGCCTTCGCGGCGCGGCTCGCCCACAGACCGCCATCGGCCGCCTGGATCGCCGGCTGGAGCCCGCCCACGCAGCCGAACGCTTGCGGGTTCTCGAAGCCCACGAACATGGCGATGGCGCCGCCGAGGGAAACGCCATCGATGCCGGTAGACTCTGCAGTGGCGCGCGCCGGGGTGCGCTCCCGCACCAGCGGCAGCAGGGTGTCGAGCAGGAAGCGACCGTAGCTCCGCTGGGGCGCGTCCTTGCGCAGGTCGATGTCGGGCATGTACGGGCACACCACGATGAGGCCCGCGTAAGACCGCGCCGCGAGGGCCGCGTTGATCTGCCCGAGGCGCACCGGCTCCGAGAGGCCCTGGTAGTCCTTGTCGGTGATGGGCGGCTTCTGGATGCGCTCGATGGCCTGGAGCAGCGCATAGTCGCGAGGCCACCCCATGGCCCCCTCCTTCGGCTCCTTCACCGCTTCGCCGCGACCGTGCAGCGCGAACACCACCGGATAGCGCGCGTCCTTGGGCCCTTCCGGTACCAGCACCACCACTTCGGCGGGACCGCCGTCGCCGGCGCCCAGCGACCAACGCTGCAGGCGCACGCTTCCGTGGAGCTCACCCGGATCCGGAGACGCGTCGGCCCCCGCGTCGAGCATCGGCGCGGGGGTCGGGATGAACGGGGGCTCGGGGATGGTGGGCGTGGACTCGGCGCGGTTACCTGCGCACGCACGCGCGCACGCAGTGGCGAGCACACTCGAAGATGCGCCCAGCAGCAGCGCCCTGCGACTGAGGCCTGCGCTCACTCTTCGGGCGGGGTGGGCGTGCTGCCGGTGGCCTTCTGCACCAGCTCGACGAGCTGCGGATCGGAGGCCAGCTGATCGCGCAGCATCGAGCGAATGGCGCCGAGCTCGTGGCTCGGGAGACCCTGGAGATGCTTGGTGGCATCGGCGACCTTGTGGTCGAGGTACGCGTCGACGGAGATCTTTCCGGAGCGCACCTCGGCCAGCGGGCCGGTTTCTACGGTGGAGACGGCGTCGGCCTTCTGCGCGCCGCCTACTTCGAACGTCTGGCCCGTCTTGGCGGGACCCGACACGCCGGGGGATGCTGGGATGTTTCCCGGGATGCCGCCCTTCTTGCCGATGCCATCGATACCCATGGTTGCCCCCTAGCCTAGCACGAGGTCATCGGATGTTGCCGATGGCGGTTTTGACGGTCTCGTGCTCGGCCTTGAGCACGTTGGAAAGCGTCGTGAAGCTGCGGTTCTGGGCGTTCACCTGCTCCTGGATCTGCAGGTAGTACATGTTCATTTCCTGGCTCTGGGCGAGGGAGCCTTCGAGGCCGCCACCGGTCCCGGTCCCGGTGCCTGCGCCGCCGGAGGTGGCCGTGGGGCCTTCCGCAGAGGTGGTCGATGCGGAGGCGGCGCCGGTGCTGACGGACGAGCCGACCGGCATCGAGGGGCCCGCGCCACCGCGAAGCGCGAAGGCCATGAGCGGCGCGCCGGGAATCGTGGTCATGGCAACCTGGGCGCCCACGGCGAGGGTGCGGTTCATGAT
>JABFRG010000030.1 GCA_013141295.1 Polyangiaceae bacterium | reverse complement strand
AGCCGGCGGAGGCGCGGGGGGATGCGGCGGATCCGGAGGCGCGGGCGGGACTTCCGGGGGCGCGAGCATCGCCATCGCGTCGTTCCGCAGCACGGTTCGGCTGGATCGCACGCAGCTGACCACCAGCACCCCGGGCGCAGGCGGAGCAGGTGGTGCGGGCGGCGCGGGCGGAACCGGAGGCACGTCGGTGGCCGGCGGAGCGGGCGGTGCGGGCGGTGGAACCGGAGGCAACGGCGCGGGGGGCAACGGTGGCGCCGGCGGCAATGGCGGCGTTTCGATTGGTGTAGTTTACACAGACATCGCCCCTTTCATCGAAGGCGCCCAGCTGCAGAGCAGCCCGGCCGCGGTCTTCCACCAGGCGCCGGAGGTAGCCGACAATGGCGGGACGGGCGGCAGCGGGGGCGCGCCGGCCAAGCGAGCGGACCACGCGGGCAATCCGGGGAAGGCGGGCGAGGCCGGAAAGTCCGGCGTGCGCGCAGCGGTGCTTCGCCTGGAGTAAGGCTCAGCCGGCGGGGTTGGCCGGCGGGATCACGAAGATGTCGGCGTCGCAGGGCTTCTCGCCTTGCTCCTGGGAGACCACCAGGCGCGTCTTGGCGACACAGCGGCCCTCGTCGACGGAGACGACCTCGCTCAGCGCCTCCCGGGGAGGCGGCGCGGTGTGTCCGTTGGATTGCGGGTAGCGCGCTCCAACGGTGAGGTTCCGACAGGTGCAGTTGGCCTTGGGCGCATCGACGCCGGAGCGCGCTGGCGGTGCCGAGCGATCGGCGCCGCCGCAGGCAATCGCCGCCAGGAAGAGGACCAGGGAGAGACGCATGGTCGTACCGTATCAGCTCGTCCTCGGCCGCTCGTCCCGTCTGCCATACATTCTTTTCGAAGAATATTCCTTGACGTGAATATTCTTTCGTGAGAATGTACCGTCATGTTCGAGACGTTGTCCGCGCTGGCCGAGCCCAATCGTCTTCGCATCGTCGAGCTGCTCCGCGCCGGTCCGCAACCGGTGGGAGAGATCAGCGAGCGCCTTCGGCTGCGGCAACCGCAGGTGTCGAAGCACCTGCAGCTGCTCAAGGAGGTGGGGCTGGTGGGCGTCGAACCGGTGGCGCAGCAACGCGTCTACCAACTTCGCCCGGAGCCGTTCCGCAAGCTGCACGCATGGGTCGAGGCCTATCGCGGGCTCTGGGAGGCACGCTTCGACGATCTCGACGTCGTCATCGAGGACCTGAAACGGAAAGAGAAGGAGAACGCACGCCATGACCGCCGAAAAAAGTAACGCCGACGGAACCACCCTGGACCTCCCCTCGGAGCGCGAGATCCTCATCACGCGAACCTTCGACGCACCCGCGCGCATCGTGTTCGAGGCCATCACCCGGCCGGAGCACGTACGGCGCTGGTGGGCGCCCCGGACCCGCGGCGAGATGCTGGCCTGCGAGGTGGACCTGCGGGTGGGCGGCGCGTGGCGCTACGTCATGCGCACGAACAACGGCATGGAGGTGGGGTTCTCGGGAAAGTTCCTGGAGCTCGACGCACCGACGCGCATCGTGCAAACGGAGATCTTCGATCCCTTCCCCGAGGCCGTCTCGGTGGTCACCGTGACCCTGACGGAGACCGGCGAAAAGACCCGCCTGCAGAGCCGCATCCTCTACCCTTCCAAGGAGGTGCGCGACCAGGTGATCGCCACCGGTATGGAACACGGCATGCGCGAGAGCTACCTGCAGCTCACCGAGCTCGTCGCGAGCCTGGTGCGGTGATCCTCGCGCAAGCAGCACCGGCCGCGCCGGCGAAGGTTGCGCGCCGGGCGGGCACCGTGCTCGGCGCGCTGGTCGTGCTCCAGCTCCTGTTCAGCGCGGCGATGAAGCTCGCGCGCCCCGCTGGCGTCCCCGAGCACTTCGCGGAGCTCGGCTGGCGAATGCGTGACGTGACGGTGCTCGCCTTCCTGGAGCTCGCGTGCACCGGGCTCTACCTGGTGCCGCGCACCCGCAAGGCAGGCGCAGTCCTGCTCACCGGATACCTGGGCGGCGCCGTCGCCACGCACGTGCGCATCGGCGACGGCGTGTTCCCCTACCCACTGCTGCTCGGCGTGGCCCTCTGGGGCGCGCTGTACCTTCGCGCAGAGCTAGCGACCTAGCCCGGATTATTCATGGTTCCGGGGCTGCATGTCACGATGCATCGGGAAATCTCGGGCGTACGGCGGTTCTCGACCCTGCGAAGGAACAACAGTCCGTCTCGGGTCTGCGATCCGGCGTGCGCCCGTCCCCCGTCGGGGACTTCGCGGCGTCGTCTTTCCCGCGCCTCGTGCCATTCGCCTACCGGCCCATGAATAATCCGGGCTAGAATCGACCGGCGCAGGAGACCGAGACGCCGTCGCGGTTCAGCGCCAGCGACGGCGCGCACGAGGGGTGCGTGGAGCCGCCTTCGGTGCGCGTCGGAGCCTCGGCAGCGAAGGCCATGTCGACCACCGAGGCGATGGGCAGCGCAACGAGGGCGCCGACGAGCGGCGGCATCATCTCGACGTGGCCTCGCTCGTTGCGGAGATCGTAAAGCAGCGGCCCGGAACGGCCGGACACCAGCGCGCCGGTGCCGGCTCCCAGGGCGATGGCGCCGAGGCGCAGACCCAAGCTTCCGAGCGCGCGACGCGGGTTCTTCCAGGCGACGAGCTGCTGCAGGGGATTGGCGAGCGCGAGCACCGCGACGCCGATGCTCTGAAGCTCGATTCCTCCCAAGGTGAGCAGCAGCGACCGGGGGTACGCACCAGGCCTTCGGTCGAGGGTGTTCTCGTAGGCAATGAGCGCAACGCCTCCGGCCACGATGGGAACGGCCGTCGCGTCGGCCGCTGCCATCTCGACGCGATGCGATGTCTCGGCATTGGCAACACGCTGGGTCGAGAGCGCCACGAGCGCGAGCGTGAGGGCAGCGCAGCGGCTCATTCGAAACGGGGACATGACGGTACCTCGGGCAAGTGAAGGGACGCTCGAGGTATGCAGGGAGCGACGCGCGCGGATCACGAGAACGAGCGGCGCGGTGAATAACCGGCGGCGGCCCCCGTCTACACTTGCACGGAGTGCCACTTATGCCCATTTCATCCCTTCCTTTTGGCACGCGCTCGGTGCTCGGTGTCGTGTTCCTCGCAGCGAGCGCCGCCTGCAGCTCGAGTGGTGGTGGGAGCAGCGCGCCAGCGAGCGATGCGCCGGGCAACGATGGAGGCGCGACCACCAGCGATGGCAGCGCGGCGGGTGATGGCGCCCCCGGAGCCTCCGCGTGGGCGCCGGTGGACACCCAGGGCTTCGGCACGTTGACGTCGATGCGCGCGTACGGCGCGCAGCTCTACGTCACCTTCGAGCGCACGGGCGGGACCGGCGTTGCGGTGCTCGAAGCGGGCACCTTCCGCGAGCTGTTCGACACCGCCAAGCACCCGACCATCGACGGCACTACGGTGAAGGCCGACCTGCCGGTCTCGTTGGGTGCCGACGGCTCCGTGTGGACCGGATGGGACGACGGCCTGTGC
>JABFRG010000630.1 GCA_013141295.1 Polyangiaceae bacterium | reverse complement strand
GAGGGGCACCACGTTGCCGGCGTTGGCGGCCGCCCGCGCCTTCTCGTAGGCCTGGGGGCTCTTGTCGACGTCGACCATGTCGAAGGGGACGTTGCGATCGCGCAGCGTCTTCTCGAGCGACTTGCACGCCGAGCACCAGGTGGCGCCATACACGGTGACGTCGGCGCGCACGAACGACGAGATGCGCGGCGCGCTCTCGCCCTTCGCCGGCACCGGAGCCGCCGAAGCGGAGGGCGCCAGGGAGAGCAGCACGAGCATCGGCAGCAGCAGGGCCTTCACCCGATGATCATAGCATCGAAGCGCCGCCACGCGAGCGCCGGTTACCACCGCTTCAGTTCTTCGGGTTGCCGTTGGCGGCGAGATACCGGGCCAGGGCTTCGAGCTGTTGGCCTGCCACGCGTTCGGCCTGGGCTTTCACCAGGCGGCGCACGAGCGGCGTGAGGGCGCCGCGCCAGGTCTCCACCGAGCGCACGCGCGTTCCGGTTCCTTCGGCTTCGAAGAGGAACCGGTGCTCGCCGTGAAGCAGCGTGCGCGAGCCGCCGCACCAGGTGATCTCCCGGGGCCGCTCCACCACCGTGACCTTCAAGAGCGAAGGAAGGCCGAGAATGCGCACCCGCAGGCGCATCCCCGCGAAGAGCTTCCCCTGCTCGGACGCGGGTCGAAAGCTGCGCGGCGCGTGGCTACCCCAGCTGGGAAAGGCCGCGAGGGCATCGAAGACCTCGGCGGGAGACGCGGAGAGCACGCGAGAGGCTTCGGCGACGAACGACATGGGGCGAGCTTGCCCGACCTCTGCCCCGGAGGCAATCACGGCCGCCGTATGGTACCCCTGAGATGGCGTGTCCAACCTTCGTACGCCCACTGCTCCCATTCCCCTCGGTCCGCGCCTCGAAGCGGTGCTCGAGCTCGCCTACCGGGCCCGCCGCGCCGTGCTGCTGGAGGGTCCCACCGGCATCGGCAAGAGCGAGATCGTCCGGCACGTGGCCGCGCGCTTGGGCATCACCACGGTGGTGCTCGATCTCAGCCTCCTCGAGCCGCCGGATCTGGTGGGCCTGCCCACCATTCGCGATGGCCGCACCTCGTACGCGGTGCCTCAGGCGCTCCCCATGGACGGCGCCGGCATCCTCATGCTCGAAGAGCTGAACCGCGCCGAGCGCTACATCCAGCAACCGGCGCTGCAGCTCCTCACCGCGCGGCGCCTCCACGAGTACGAGCTGCCGCCCGGATGGGTGTGCTTTGCAGCCATCAATCCGGAGAGCGCCGACTACCAGGTGACGGTGCTCGATCGCGCGCTCCGGGCCCGCTTCATGGAGCTCTCGGTGCGCGCCGATCGCGCCTCGTGGCTGGCCTGGGCGCAGATGCACGGCGTGCACCCTGGGGTGCTGGCGGTGGCGCAGGCCCACGAGCGGGTGTTCGACGACGTGCCGCCCCGCACCTGGACCTACGCGTCGCAGGTGCTCAAGGCGCTCACGCCGGCCGAGCTGGAAGATGCGGTGCTGCTCCGGGACGCGCTCGGGGGTTACCTTCCCGCCGCGTGGGTCGAGACGCTCCTCGCCTCCCGCGACAAGTGGAGCGCTAGGCTCTCCTTCGACGTGCGCGCGCTACTCGGTGAATACGCCTCCGGCACCGAGCTTTCGGCGCAGATTCGCGGCTACCGTGAGCGCGGCGAGACGGATCGCCTGGACGAGCTCACCAAGCGCCTGGTGCCGCTTCTCGAAGGGCCGGAGGCGGGCGTGCTCGCCGCCAAGAAGCAGCTGTCCTTGGGCTCCTTCGAGGCGCTCCTCGGCGATCTGCCCGGCGATCACCGGGAGCGCTTGCAAGAGGCGCTGGGCAACAACGCCACCGCCATCGCGCTGGTCGACGTCACCCCGCAGGAGCTTATTCACAACTACGCCGGCGGCCTGGCGGAGAAGAAGATCCGCGCCTGGAACGGCGATCCGCTGAAGCAGCATCGGGTGGGCCTGGCGCTCACCGGCCTGCGCGCGCACCTCGAGCGCCAGAGCGCCACTGCCGATCTGAAGCGCAGCAATGTGGTGCGCACCTGCCTCGGCGTCCTCTTGCCCCAGGTGCACGAGCGCTGGGCCTTGCCCCTGGTCGACACCATGAAGCGGCTCGGCATCACGCCGATTCGTCCGCAGTAAGCGCGATGGCGGCAGCGACGGCCTTCGATCTCGGCGCCTGGCTCGACGCGTTCCTGCGCGATCCGGCGTTCCTCTCGCGCTACCCATTCTACGCGGCGATCCTCGGGCAAATGCACCCGGTCTCCGACCCCTCGGTGGCGCGCATGGCGGTGTCGCTCTACGAGGGCAAGTTCTTCCTCCACGTGAACGTCGAGTCGTTCGTGGCGGAGCCGCAGTACCTCCGGGGCGTGCTGCTGCACGAGGTGCATCACGTGGCGCTGGGTCACCTGGCGCACCCCAAGTTCCACGCGCCGGACGATCCGGAGCTCATGGACCTCGCGCTCGAGATGTCGGCCAACGAGTACATCGAGGAGCCGCTCCCGAACCCCATCGTGTGGAAGAGCTACGAGCCCTGGGGCATTCGCGGCGGCCAGAGCTCCCTCGAGCGCTACCACCGGCTGGTCGAAGCGAAGCGGCCCGGCTCGCCCACCGTGCGGGCTCGGAGCGGCGACGGCAAGGACGGAAACACCAAGGTGCCGGTCGACGATCACCGGTTTCTTCGGCGCCGCGCCAGCGATAAGCAAGACGGCGCGGTGGAGCACACGCGGCGGCTGCTCCAGGGCGCCCTCGACGAGGTGCAGCGAAACCAGGGCGAGCGCACCGAGGAAGATCCCGACGGACCGCTCCTCGCCGGTCGCAGCCCCGGGCGCATTCTCGAGGAGCTCACCGGCGCAAAGGGTCCGGCCGACGTGTACGTCGACTGGAAGCACGCGCTGCGCATGTTCGTGGCCCGCGCGCGATCGCCGGTACACACCTGGTCGCGCCCGAGCCGGCGCTTCCCCGGACAAGTGGGCATCGTCCCCGGCCGCACCTACGCGCCCCGGGCCCTGGTGCGGCCGTCGCTGCTGACGGTCATCGATACGTCGATGAGCATGAGCACGGCCGAGCTCCTGGAGATCGCCCGTCAGCTCACGGTGCTGCAGGATCACGCGCGCGTCACGGTGGTGGAGTGCGACGCCGAGATCACACGCGTCTACGCCTTCGGCGGCGTCATCGAGCACGTGGAGGGCCGCGGCGGCACCGATCTGCGCCCGGCCTTCGATCCCGCGTTCCTGGGCGCGCAGAAGGCCGATGGCATCGTCTACTTCACCGACGGCGACGGGCCCTTCCCGGAGGCGCCGCCCGCCATCCCGGTGCTGTGGGTGCTCACCAAGCCCAGCGAGTTTCGCTGCCCCTGGGGCGAGCGCGCGCGCATCGAGCGGCCTAAACAGCCCGCGCTCACCAAGCACCCCGCAAAGGCTCGGGCCAAGAGCGCGAAGAGACGGCCGCCCACCCGCTGAGTGGCACCGGCCATGCGAGCTGCTACCCTTGTTCGATGTACGCT
>JABFRG010000621.1 GCA_013141295.1 Polyangiaceae bacterium | reverse complement strand
GGATGAACATGAAGAGGGCGAACACCGCCTTCATGAGAAGCGAGCCGAAGTGCTTGATGCCGCGATCGAACTCGGTCTCCGGAGGCCTGGCCCGAAGCCGCGCCGCGATATCTCCGAAGCTGGTCTTCACTCCGGTCGCCAGCACCTCTGCGGTGCCGGTACCGCTCACCACCGACGTCCCGAGCCACACCATCGTCGCGTCGGACTGGTCGCCAGCGACAGCCTCCTTCTCCACGGGCATCGACTCGCCGGTGAGCGCCGACTGCTGCAGATGCAGGTCCTTGCTCACCAGCAGCCGGGCGTCGGCGGGCACCAGATCACCGGCCGCGAGGCGTACCACGTCGCCCGGTACCAACGAAGCACGCGGCACCTCGACGAACGCCCCGTCGCGCAGGGCGGTAGCCAGCGGCGCCACCGCCGTCCGCAAGCGATCGGCGGCGCGCTGCGATCGAAAGGTCTGCACGAAGTTGACGGTCACGCTCAGGGAGACGATGACCACGATGATGCCGGCGTTGACGAGCTCGCCCACGAAGGAAGAGACGACGCTGGCGAAGAGCAACACAAGCACCAGCGGATTGGCGAACTGCATCGCCAGATTCACCAGGTGCGACGTCGGCTTGGCCGGCGCCGGGTCGTTGGGTCCGACCTCGGCGAGCCGTCGGGCGGCCTCGGCGCTGGTCAGCCCCCCCTCTTTCAAGACGGAAATTGCGTGGTCCACGCGTGCCGCGATGCACGGTCCGGACCAGGCTCAGCTCAGCGTGTGGTCCGACTTGAAGTACTTCCTCGCGTACGCCACCAGCTGCTTGTCGGACGGGTGATCCACCGTCTCCACGCCTTCAATCTGCGTCTCGAGGCCGTGGTCGTGCTTGTGGACGTAGCGCAGGAACTCCAGCTTCGCGGTCGACGGCCCGACGACGAGCACGTGCTGGGACCCATCGAGCGTGCGCGCGACTTCGTTGAAGAAGCGCTTTGCGTCCTCGGCCCGAGGTTTCCCGTCGGGGCCCTCCTTCGCGTGTTTGCTGTGGAGATGGTGCGATGGGGCCATCACCGTCTCCTCGTCGATGGTGTCCGGATGAATGTGGAAGATGCGGGCCTCTTTGTGGTCGATCCACAGCGCGACGTGCTTGGACATCGGCTCAGGCCTTCGCCTTCGCGTGGGGTGTCGAGAGATACGACATGATCTTGAGCCAGGTGTCCGGGTGAACGGCCTTGCGCGTGAGCAAGTTCCCCATGGCCGTGGGACCCGCTGCAGGCGTCGCTTGACGCACGCCGAGCTCGAGGTGCTCGAGGTCGAGGTACTCGTCGCCGATCGCCAGGACCGGTGCCGTCTCGGCGGTGCTCACGGTGGCCACTTCCGCATCCGAGAGGAGGTTCATGATGTGGTCGCGAGAAATGTACTGTTCGCGTGCAACGTTGGACATGGTGCTGGTCTCCGGAGAGCTCGGCGTGGCGTGAACGACGGATGTCGTCGTTCGCGAGCCGCCCCTCTCCCTGTGCGGGTGCACCCGATGTGCCACCATCCGGCGG
Organism: Polyangiaceae bacterium; assembly: GCA_013141295.1. Classification (GTDB taxonomy): domain Bacteria; phylum Myxococcota_A; class Polyangia; order Polyangiales; family Polyangiaceae; genus JABFRG01. The sequence continues at coordinate 1,976 of JABFRG010000621.1, read as the reverse complement.
CAGCCGGGCGCCTTCGAATCTGCGAAGCTAGCGGCAAAACCGCGGACCTAACGTGTCGGTGGCCCCGCGCGGATCGCCCACCTGGGACATAACGGGACACCAGATCGTCCCACGCCCCGCCCGCGGCATGTCGCGCAAGTCCTTGATCCTGCGCAGAGTTTGCATCTGCGGCAAAGGCTGCACGGGGGTGCGCGTCGGAGTTCGGTCTTTAGGTTCTTTCCGCCGGGCCGTTCCGACACAGTGTCCTCACCGATGGCGCGTCGCGTCCGCCTCCTTCTTTCGAAGGCGCGGGCGCAACCCACGTCCCGGCTTGCGCTGGAGCCCGCACGCCAGGTCGCTACGCGCGTTGCAACCGTCCCTTCTCGAGAACCAACATGACCATTCGCGCCAAGCTTTATGCGCTCGTCGGTATCTTCTTCCTCGCGCTCTGCGCCGTCTGGCTCGTGGCCATGCGCGGCATGAACCAGGTCAAGATCGGCGGCGACGCGTATACGTCGCTCTCCAGCACCAAGGATCTGGTCGCCGACATCCTCCCGCCTCCGGTGTACGTGGTCGAGCCCTACCTGGTGGTGCTGCAGGCGGCGCACGAGACGGATCCGGAAGCGCGGCGCAAGAGCCTCGAGCAGCTGCGCAAGTTGCGCGCGACCTACGACGACCGCTTCGCCTACTGGTCGAAGCAGCTGGCCGGTCGGGACGAGGCCCAGCGCGCCATTCTCGCGCGGTCCAACGACGACGCCGCCAAGTTCTTCGCCATCATCGATCAAGACTTCGCGCCGGCACTCTCGGCGGGCGATCTGCCGAAGGCACAGCAGGTAGCGTACGGACCGCTCAAGGGTCGCTACGAAGCGCACCGGAGCAGCATCGACGAACTGGTGGTGGTGGCCTCGGCCCGCAGCGAGCGTGCGGAGCACGAAGCGATGTCGGTGGTCTCGTTCGCCACCGTCGCCACCATCGTGGCGGCGCTCCTGGCACTCGCGTTGTGCGGCGTGCTCGGGTGGCTCCTCTCCCGCGACATCACGGTCCGACTCGACACCACCGTCAAGTCGATGCGCCTGGTCGCCGCCGGCGACCTCACCGCGCGGGTTCACGTGCAGGGCACCGACGAGCTGGCCGACGCCGGCACCTGCTTCAACGACCTCGCCCAGCAGATGGACGACGGCATGGGTCGCATCCGCCAGGTGGCCGAGGACGTCGCAGCCGCAGCCTCCGAGCTCTCCAGCGCAGCCGACCAGATCTCCAACGGCGCCCAGGCGCAAGCCGCGCAGCTCGAGGAGACCGCCGCCAATATCGAGGAGATCACCTCGACCGTGCGGCAGAACGCCGGGAACGCGCAGCAGGCATCGCAGCTGTCGGAGGGCTCCCGCGAGGTCGCCGAGACCGGTGGTCGCGTGGTGGGCAATGCCATCAGCGCCATGGGCGACATCAACGCGGCGTCCGACCGCATCGCCAACATCATCACCACCATCAACGAGATCGCCTTCCAGACCAACCTCCTCGCCCTCAACGCGGCGGTCGAGGCGGCGCGGGCTGGAGACCAAGGCCGCGGCTTCGCGGTGGTGGCCACCGAGGTGCGCAACCTCGCGCAGAGGAGCGCTGCTGCGGCCCGGGAGATCAAGAACCTCATCCAGGACTCGGTGCAGAAGGTCGATCGCGGCGCCGAGCTGGTGACGAACTCCGGAGAGACGCTGCAAGACATCGTGGCCTCGGTGAAGCGCGTCACCGACATCGTGTCGGAGATCGCCGCCGCCTCGCGCGAGCAAGCCACGGGCGTGGAGCAGGTGAACGGCGCCATGTCGCAGATGGGCGCCATCACCCAGGCCAACGCCGCCCAGACCGAGGAGCTCTCGGCCACGGCGAGCTCCATGGCCGACCTCGGCCGCACCCTCAGCGAGCTGGTGGGACGCTTTCAGGTCACCGCCATCGGCAAGGCGGCCGCGGCCCCGGCGGCGCGCCCTCGGGTCATCGCGCCGGCGCAC